>NZ_SZWX01000054.1:0-26076 GCF_005280975.1 Citrobacter sp. wls716 | reverse complement strand
GCGGCCGTACTGTAGGTGCGGGCGTTGTTGCTAAAGTAATGAGCTAATTATTGATTAATTAGCTTTGAGCTTAAAAAGGGCGCTTAGGCGCCCTTTTTGCTGCCTGCAATTTAGTTGCTGTCATATTTATTCGCATTTTTTATTCATTCTCCCGCCGCGTAAATAGCGTTGTGCTATTGTAATCATAACTATTCTCATTTACACTTTGCGCAGAAATTGAACGGGAGCGATCATGTACGTTTGTTTGTGTAATGCGATAAGTGATAAAAAAATTCGTCAGGCTGTTCGCCAGTTTCATCCTCAGTCCTTTCAGCAATTACGTAAGTTTATTCCTGTTGGAAATCAGTGCGGTAAGTGCATTCGTGCTGCGCGTGAAGTCATGCAGGATGAATTAACTCAAATGCCAGAATTTAAAGAGATCGCCTAAGTCACACTCTTTTTTTTGACATCCCTGTAGCCCCATCTACGCTCTAAGAGTGGAAGCGGAGGGACTATAAAATGAAAGGTGATGTTAAAATCATAAATTATCTCAATAAACTATTGGGAAATGAGCTTGTCGCAATCAACCAGTATTTTCTCCATGCCCGTATGTTTAAAAACTGGGGACTGACTCGCCTCAATGATGTTGAGTACCATGAATCAATAGATGAGATGAAACACGCTGATAAATATATTGAGCGTATTTTATTCTTAGAAGGTCTCCCAAACTTACAAGATCTAGGTAAGTTGGGGATTGGTGAAGATGTTGAAGAGATGCTGCAATCCGATCTTCGACTCGAGCTTGATGGTGCGAAAGATTTACGCGAAGCCATTGCTTACGCCGATAGCGTTCATGACTATGTTAGTCGGGACATGATGATTGAGATCCTGACCGAAGAAGAAGGGCATATCGATTGGCTCGAAACGGAGTTGGATCTGATTGGAAAACTTGGATTGCAAAACTATCTGCAATCGCAAATTAAGGTCAGCGACTAACCGCCCTGTATCAGATTTAGCCAGCCAACAACAAAACCCGCAGCCGCCAGATATGGCCCAAAAGGCAGCGGGTTTTTTAGTTTCTTTTTTCCATGCGTTATAAATGCTACACCTGTCATGCAGCAAGCCAGCCCGGCGGCAAGTAAGATCAACAGAGGTAATGAGTCCCATCGATGCCACGCGCCAAGTGCGGCGAGAAATTTTACGTCTCCATAGCCTAATCCTTCTTGATGCCATGCCAGGCGGTATCCCCAATAGAACAGAGAAAATACACCATACCCTGCAATGGCTCCCCAAAGTGCATCGGACAACTGTGTGGGGTTGCAACATTGATGAAAAAGAAGACCACTCCAGAGAAGAGGGCAGGTGAATTTGTCGGGCAATAGGCCAGTACGCAAATCCTGAACCCCAAGCAGTCCGGATAGAGAGATATAAATCAGCAAAAAGGGAAGTTCAGTATTCATGTCTCAATCCGGTGCGAGAAAGAGCTAACTATCAGGCAAGTAGCGCTAACTGCACAACGCCCGAATATCCATTTTGCTGACGTCTTTCCAGGGAATTTGCGCCGCGTAAAAGCGTATACAATCAGAGTGGAATAGCACTCGCATCTGCGTAAGAGTGATTAATTTCTACGCGGCACTTGCTTAAGACTGAGATTTACGTATAATGCGCGGGCTTGTCTAATATTGACAGCGGTTCGATATGAGCCACCGGTACTGCGAAAGCAATACCAGACAATGTTCCCAATCGGGGAACTCTGTAAGAACGGTTACACTCTCCCATCAATCGTAATGGGTTTGAGGAGTAACTATTTCGTCTATAAAATAATTGGAGCTCTGGTCTCATGCAGAACCAAAGAATCCGTATCCGTTTGAAAGCGTTTGATCATCGTCTGATCGATCAATCAACCGCGGAAATCGTCGAGACTGCCAAGCGCACTGGTGCGCAGGTTCGTGGTCCGATCCCGCTGCCGACCCGCAAAGAGCGTTTCACCGTTCTGATCTCCCCGCACGTCAACAAAGACGCGCGTGATCAGTACGAGATCCGTACTCACAAGCGTCTGGTTGACATCGTTGAGCCAACTGAAAAAACCGTTGATGCTCTGATGCGTCTGGACCTGGCTGCCGGTGTAGACGTGCAGATCAGCCTGGGTTAATCAGGTCATCGAGCGATTGAGAGGTTGATACAATGATTGGTTTAGTCGGTAAAAAAGTGGGTATGACCCGCATCTTCACTGAAGATGGCGTATCTATCCCAGTAACCGTTATCGAAGTTGAAGCAAACCGCGTTACTCAGGTTAAAGATCTGGCTAACGATGGCTATCGCGCTGTTCAGGTTACCACCGGTGCTAAAAAAGCTAACCGCGTAACTAAGCCGGAAGCTGGCCACTTTGCTAAAGCTGGCGTAGAAGCTGGCCGCGGCCTGTGGGAGTTCCGTCTGGCAGATGGTGAAGAATACACCGTTGGTCAGAACATTAGCGTTGAACTGTTTGCTGACGTTAAAAAAGTTGACGTAACCGGTACCTCTAAAGGTAAAGGTTTCGCTGGTACCGTTAAGCGCTGGAACTTCCGTACCCAGGACGCTACTCACGGTAACTCCTTGTCTCACCGCGTTCCGGGTTCTATCGGTCAGAACCAGACTCCGGGCAAAGTGTTCAAAGGCAAGAAAATGGCAGGTCAGCTGGGCAACGAACGTGTAACCGTTCAGAGCCTGGACGTAGTACGTGTTGACGCTGAGCGCAACCTGCTGCTGGTTAAAGGTGGTGTTCCGGGTGCGACCGGTTGCGACCTGATCGTTAAACCAGCTGTGAAGGCGTAAGGGGATAGCAATGGAATTAGTATTGAAAGACGCGCAGAGCGCGCTGACTGTTTCCGAAACTACCTTCGGTCGTGATTTCAACGAAGCGCTGGTTCACCAGGTTGTTGTTGCTTATGCAGCTGGTGCTCGTCAGGGTACTCGTGCTCAGAAGACTCGTGCTGAAGTAACTGGTTCAGGCAAAAAGCCGTGGCGCCAGAAAGGTACCGGCCGTGCGCGTTCAGGTTCTATCAAGAGCCCGATCTGGCGTTCAGGTGGCGTGACCTTCGCTGCTCGTCCACAGGACCACAGTCAAAAAGTTAACAAAAAGATGTACCGCGGCGCGCTGAAAAGCATTCTGTCCGAACTGGTACGTCAGGATCGTCTGATCGTTGTCGAATCATTCTCTGTAGAAGCGCCTAAAACTAAGCTGCTGGCACAGAAACTGAAAGACATGGCTCTGGAAGATGTGCTGATCATCACCGGTGAGCTGGACGAAAACCTGTTCCTGGCTGCGCGCAACCTGCACAAGGTTGACGTACGCGATGCAACTGGTATCGACCCGGTTAGCCTGATCGCCTTCGACAAAGTCGTAATGACTGCTGATGCTGTTAAGCAAGTTGAGGAGATGCTGGCATGATTCGTGAAGAACGTCTGCTGAAAGTGCTGCGCGCACCGCACGTTTCTGAAAAAGCGTCTACTGCGATGGAAAAAACTAACACCATCGTTCTCAAAGTTGCTAAAGACGCGACCAAAGCAGAAATCAAAGCTGCTGTGCAGAAACTGTTTGAAGTCGAAGTCGAAGTCGTTAACACCCTGGTAGTTAAAGGGAAAGTTAAACGTCACGGACAGCGTATCGGTCGTCGTAGCGACTGGAAAAAAGCTTACGTCACCCTGAAGGAAGGCCAGAATCTGGACTTCGTCGGCGGCGCTGAGTAAGTCGGAGGAGTAATACAATGGCAGTTGTTAAATGTAAACCGACATCTCCGGGTCGTCGCCACGTTGTTAAAGTGGTCAACCCAGAGCTGCACAAGGGCAAACCTTTTGCTCCGCTGGTTGAAAAAAACAGCAAATCCGGTGGTCGTAACAACAATGGCCGTATCACCACTCGTCACATCGGTGGTGGTCACAAGCAGGCTTATCGTATTGTTGACTTCAAACGCAACAAAGACGGTATCCCGGCAGTTGTTGAACGTCTTGAGTACGATCCGAACCGCTCCGCGAACATCGCGCTGGTTCTGTACAAAGACGGTGAACGCCGTTACATCCTGGCCCCTAAAGGCCTGAAAGCTGGCGACCAGATTCAGTCTGGCGTTGATGCTGCAATCAAAGCAGGTAACACCCTGCCGATGCGCAATATCCCGGTTGGTTCTACCGTTCATAACGTAGAAATGAAACCAGGTAAAGGCGGTCAGCTGGCACGTTCCGCTGGTACTTACGTTCAGATCGTTGCTCGTGATGGTGCTTATGTCACCCTGCGTCTGCGTTCTGGTGAAATGCGTAAAGTCGAAGCAGACTGCCGTGCAACTCTGGGCGAAGTTGGCAATGCTGAGCATATGCTGCGCGTTCTGGGTAAAGCAGGTGCTGCACGCTGGCGTGGTGTTCGTCCTACCGTTCGCGGTACTGCGATGAACCCAGTCGACCACCCACATGGTGGTGGTGAAGGTCGTAACTTTGGTAAGCACCCGGTAACTCCGTGGGGCGTTCAGACCAAAGGTAAGAAGACCCGCAGCAACAAGCGTACTGATAAATTCATCGTACGTCGCCGTAGCAAATAATTTTAGAGGATAAGCCATGCCACGTTCTCTCAAGAAAGGTCCTTTTATTGACCTGCACTTGCTGAAGAAGGTAGAGAAAGCGGTGGAAAGCGGAGACAAGAAGCCCCTGCGCACTTGGTCCCGTCGTTCAACGATCTTTCCTAACATGATCGGTTTGACCATCGCTGTCCATAATGGTCGTCAGCACGTTCCGGTATTTGTTTCCGACGAAATGGTCGGTCACAAACTGGGTGAATTCGCACCGACTCGTACTTATCGCGGCCACGCTGCTGATAAAAAAGCGAAGAAGAAATAAGGTAGGAGGAAGAGATGGAAACTTTAGCTCAACATCGCCATGCTCGTTCTTCTGCTCAGAAGGTTCGCCTTGTTGCAGACCTGATTCGCGGTAAGAAAGTGTCGCAGGCTCTGGATATTCTGACCTACACCAATAAGAAAGCGGCTGTACTGGTTAAGAAAGTCCTGGAATCTGCCATTGCTAACGCTGAACACAACGATGGCGCTGACATTGACGATCTGAAAGTTACGAAAATTTTCGTAGACGAAGGCCCGAGCATGAAGCGCATTATGCCGCGTGCAAAAGGTCGTGCAGATCGCATCCTGAAGCGCACCAGCCACATTACTGTGGTTGTGTCCGATCGCTGAGACTCTGGAGACTAGCAATGGGTCAGAAAGTACATCCTAATGGTATTCGCCTGGGTATTGTAAAACCATGGAACTCAACCTGGTTTGCGAACACCAAAGAATTCGCTGACAACCTGGACAGCGATTTTAAAGTACGTCAGTACCTGACTAAGGAACTGGCTAAAGCGTCTGTATCTCGTATCGTTATCGAGCGTCCGGCTAAGAGCATCCGTGTGACCATTCACACCGCTCGGCCGGGTATCGTTATCGGTAAGAAAGGCGAAGACGTAGAAAAACTGCGCAAAGTCGTAGCGGATATTGCTGGCGTTCCTGCTCAGATCAATATCGCCGAAGTGCGTAAGCCTGAACTGGACGCAAAATTGGTTGCTGACAGCATCACTTCTCAGCTGGAACGTCGTGTTATGTTCCGTCGTGCTATGAAGCGTGCTGTACAGAACGCAATGCGTCTGGGCGCTAAAGGTATCAAAGTTGAAGTTAGCGGCCGTCTGGGCGGCGCGGAAATCGCACGTACCGAATGGTACCGCGAAGGTCGCGTACCTCTGCACACTCTGCGTGCTGACATCGACTACAACACCTCTGAAGCGCACACCACTTACGGTGTAATCGGCGTTAAAGTGTGGATCTTCAAAGGCGAGATCCTGGGTGGTATGGCTGCTGTTGAACAACCGGAAAAACCGGCTGCTCAACCTAAAAAGCAGCAGCGTAAAGGCCGTAAATAAGGAGCGTCGCTGATGTTACAACCAAAGCGTACAAAATTCCGTAAAATGCACAAAGGCCGTAACCGCGGTCTGGCTGCTGGCGCGGATGTTAGCTTCGGCAGCTTCGGTCTGAAAGCTGTTGGCCGTGGTCGTCTGACTGCCCGTCAGATCGAAGCAGCACGTCGTGCTATGACCCGTGCAGTTAAGCGTCAAGGTAAGATCTGGATCCGTGTATTCCCGGACAAACCGATCACTGAAAAGCCGCTGGCAGTGCGTATGGGTAAAGGTAAAGGTAACGTGGAGTATTGGGTTGCCTTGATTCAGCCGGGTAAAGTCCTGTATGAAATGGACGGCGTACCGGAAGAGCTGGCCCGTGAAGCATTCAAGCTGGCAGCAGCGAAACTGCCGATTAAAACCACCTTTGTAACTAAGACGGTGATGTAATGAAAGCAAAAGAGCTGCGTGAGAAGAGTGTTGAAGAGCTGAACACCGAGCTGCTGAATCTGCTGCGTGAGCAGTTCAACCTGCGTATGCAGGCTGCAAGTGGCCAGCTGCAACAGTCTCACCTGTTGAAGCAAGTGCGTCGTGACGTCGCACGCGTTAAGACTTTACTGACTGAGAAGGCGGGTGCGTAATGACCGATAAAATCCGTACTCTGCAAGGTCGCGTTGTTAGCGATAAAATGGAGAAATCCATCGTTGTTGCTATCGAACGTTTTGTGAAACACCCGATCTACGGTAAATTCATTAAGCGTACGACCAAACTGCACGTACATGACGAGAACAACGAATGCGGTACTGGTGACGTGGTTGAAATCCGCGAATGCCGTCCGCTGTCCAAGACTAAGTCCTGGACGCTGGTTCGCGTTGTAGAGAAAGCCGTTCTGTAATACAGTAGGCATTCTCAACGAATAAACGGCTCAGCGATGAGCCGTTTATTTTTTCTACCCATATCGTTGAAGCGGTGTTATAATGCCGCGCCCCCGATATGGGGCTTTTTTAACGACCTGATTTTCGGGTCTCAGTAGTAGTTGACATTAGCGGAGCACTAAAATGATCCAAGAACAGACTATGCTGAACGTCGCCGACAACTCCGGTGCACGTCGCGTAATGTGTATCAAGGTTCTGGGTGGCTCGCACCGTCGCTACGCAGGCGTCGGCGATATCATCAAGATCACCATCAAGGAAGCAATTCCGCGTGGTAAGGTCAAAAAAGGTGATGTGCTGAAGGCGGTAGTGGTGCGCACCAAGAAGGGTGTTCGTCGCCCGGACGGTTCTGTCATTCGCTTCGATGGAAATGCATGCGTTATTTTAAACAATAACAGCGAGCAACCTATCGGTACGCGTATTTTTGGGCCGGTAACTCGTGAACTTCGTAACGAGAAGTTCATGAAAATTATCTCTCTGGCACCAGAAGTACTCTAAGGAGCGAATCATGGCAGCGAAGATCCGTCGTGATGACGAAGTTATCGTGTTAACCGGTAAAGATAAAGGTAAACGCGGTAAAGTTAAGAATGTCCTGTCTTCCGGCAAGGTCATTGTTGAAGGTATCAACCTGGTTAAGAAACATCAGAAGCCGGTTCCGGCCCTGAACCAACCAGGCGGCATCGTAGAGAAAGAAGCAGCTATTCAGATCTCTAACCTTGCTATCTTCAACGCGGCAACCGGCAAGGCTGACCGTGTAGGCTTTAGATTCGAAGACGGCAAAAAAGTCCGTTTCTTTAAATCTAACAGCGAAACTATCAAGTAATTTGGAGTAGTACGATGGCGAAACTGCATGATTACTACAAAGACGAAGTAGTCGCTAAACTCATGACTGAGTTTAACTACAATTCTGTCATGCAAGTCCCTCGGGTCGAGAAGATCACCCTGAACATGGGTGTTGGTGAAGCGATCGCTGACAAGAAACTGCTGGATAACGCAGCAGCTGACCTGACAGCAATCTCCGGTCAAAAACCGCTGATCACCAAAGCACGCAAATCTGTTGCAGGCTTCAAAATCCGTCAGGGCTATCCGATCGGCTGTAAAGTAACTCTGCGTGGCGAACGCATGTGGGAGTTCTTTGAGCGCCTGATCACTATTGCTGTTCCACGTATCCGTGACTTCCGTGGCTTGTCCGCTAAGTCTTTCGACGGTCGTGGTAACTACAGCATGGGTGTCCGTGAGCAGATCATCTTCCCAGAAATCGACTACGATAAAGTCGACCGCGTGCGTGGTTTGGATATTACCATTACCACTACTGCGAAATCTGACGAAGAAGGCCGTGCTCTGCTGGCTGCCTTTGACTTCCCGTTCCGCAAGTAAGGTAGGGTTACTGAATGGCTAAGCAATCAATGAAAGCACGCGAAGTAAAGCGCGTAGCTTTAGCTGATAAGTACTTCGCAAAACGCGCTGAACTGAAAGCTATTATCTCTGATGTGAACGCGACCGACGAAGATCGTTGGAACGCAGTTCTCAAGCTGCAGTCTCTGCCGCGTGATTCCAGCCCGTCCCGTCAGCGTAACCGCTGCCGTCAAACAGGTCGTCCGCATGGCTATGTGGGCAAGTTCGGGTTGAGCCGTATCAAACTGCGTGAAGCCGCCATGCGCGGTGAAGTACCAGGCTTGAAAAAGGCTAGCTGGTAATTACCAATTGAATCACGGGAGTAAAGACAGATGAGCATGCAAGATCCGATCGCGGATATGCTGACCCGTATCCGTAACGGTCAGGCCGCGAATAAAGCTGCGGTCACCATGCCTTCCTCCAAGCTGAAAGTGGCAATTGCCAACGTGCTGAAGGAAGAAGGTTTTATTGAAGATTTTAAAGTTGAAGGCGACACCAAGCCGGAACTGGAACTTACTCTCAAGTATTTCCAGGGTAAAGCTGTTGTAGAAAGCATTCAGCGTGTCAGTCGCCCAGGTCTGCGCATTTATAAGCGTAAAGACGAGCTGCCGAAAGTTATGGCTGGCATGGGTATCGCAGTTGTTTCTACCTCTAAAGGTGTTATGACTGATCGTGCAGCGCGCCAGGCTGGTCTTGGTGGCGAAATTATCTGCTACGTAGCCTAATCGGAGGAAAAAATGTCTCGTGTTGCTAAAGCACCGGTCGTTATTCCTGCCGGCGTTGATGTAAAAATCAACGGTCAGGTTATTACGATCAAAGGTAAAAACGGCGAGCTGACTCGTACTCTCAACGATGCTGTTGCAGTAAATCATGCAGATAATGCACTGACCTTCGGTCCGCGTGATGGTTACGCAGATGGATGGGCTCAGGCCGGTACCGCGCGTGCCCTGCTGAACTCAATGGTTGTCGGTGTTACCGAAGGCTTCACTAAGAAGCTTCAGCTGGTTGGTGTAGGTTATCGTGCAGCGGTTAAAGGGAATGTAGTAAACCTGGCTTTAGGTTTCTCTCACCCAGTTGACCATCAGCTGCCTGCGGGAATCACTGCAGAATGTCCGACTCAGACTGAGATCGTGCTGAAAGGCGCTGATAAACAGCTGATCGGTCAGGTTGCAGCAGATCTGCGCGCCTACCGTCGTCCTGAGCCTTATAAAGGCAAGGGTGTTCGTTACGCCGACGAAGTCGTGCGTACCAAAGAGGCTAAGAAGAAGTAAGGTAACACTATGGATAAGAAATCTGCTCGTATCCGTCGTGCGACCCGCGCACGCCGCAAGCTCCAGGAGCTGGGTGCAACTCGCCTGGTGGTACATCGTACCCCGCGTCATATTTACGCACAGGTAATTGCATCGAACGGTTCTGAAGTTCTGGTAGCTGCTTCTACTGTAGAAAAAGCTATCGCTGAACAATTGAAGTACACCGGTAACAAAGACGCTGCTGCAGCTGTAGGTAAAGCTGTTGCTGAACGCGCTCTGGAAAAAGGCATCAAAGATGTATCCTTTGACCGTTCCGGGTTCCAATATCATGGTCGTGTCCAGGCACTGGCAGATGCTGCCCGTGAAGCTGGCCTTCAGTTCTAAGGTAGAGGTGTAAGATGGCTCACATCGAAAAACAAGCTGGCGAACTGCAGGAAAAGCTGATCGCGGTTAACCGCGTATCTAAAACCGTTAAAGGTGGTCGTATTTTCTCCTTCACAGCTCTGACTGTAGTTGGTGATGGTAACGGTCGCGTTGGTTTTGGTTACGGTAAAGCGCGTGAAGTTCCAGCAGCGATCCAGAAAGCGATGGAAAAAGCCCGTCGCAATATGATTAACGTCGCGCTGAACCACGGCACCCTGCAGCACCCGGTTAAGGGTACTCACACGGGTTCTCGTGTCTTCATGCAGCCGGCTTCCGAAGGTACCGGTATCATCGCCGGTGGTGCAATGCGCGCCGTTCTGGAAGTCGCTGGAGTTCGTAACGTTCTGGCTAAAGCGTATGGTTCCACTAACCCGATTAACGTGGTTCGTGCAACTATCGATGGTCTGGAAAATATGAAATCTCCGGAAATGGTCGCTGCCAAGCGTGGTAAATCCGTTGAAGAAATTCTGGGGAAATAAACCATGGCAAAGACTATTAAAATTACTCAAACCCGCAGTGCAATCGGTCGTCTGCCGAAACACAAGGCAACGCTGCTTGGCCTGGGTCTGCGTCGTATTGGTCACACCGTAGAGCGCGAGGATACTCCTGCTGTTCGTGGTATGGTCAACGCGGTTTCCTTCATGGTTAAAGTTGAGGAGTAAGAGATGCGTTTAAATACTCTGTCTCCGGCCGAAGGCTCTAAAAAAGCGGCTCGCCGCCTGGGTCGTGGTATCGGTTCTGGCCTCGGTAAAACCGGTGGTCGTGGTCACAAAGGTCAGAAGTCTCGTTCTGGCGGTGGCGTACGTCGCGGTTTCGAGGGTGGTCAGATGCCTCTGTACCGTCGTCTGCCGAAATTCGGCTTCACTTCACGTAAAGCAGCGATTACAGCCGAGGTTCGTCTGTCTGACCTGGCTAAAGTTGAAGGCGGTGTTGTAGACCTGAACACGCTGAAAGCAGCCAACATTATCGGTATCCAGATCGAGTTCGCGAAAGTGATCCTGGCTGGTGAAGTCACTACTCCGGTAACTGTTCGTGGCCTGCGTGTTACTAAAGGCGCTCGTGCTGCTATCGAAGCTGCTGGCGGTAAAATCGAGGAATAAGTAGCAGATGGCTAAACAACCGGGATTAGATTTTCAAAGTGCCAAAGGTGGCTTAGGCGAGCTGAAACGCAGACTGCTGTTTGTAATCGGCGCGCTGATTGTGTTCCGTATTGGCTCTTTCATTCCGATCCCTGGTATTGATGCCGCTGTACTTGCCAAACTGCTTGAGCAACAGCGAGGCACCATCATTGAAATGTTTAACATGTTCTCTGGTGGTGCACTCAGCCGTGCTTCTATCTTTGCTCTGGGGATCATGCCGTATATTTCGGCGTCGATCATTATCCAGCTGCTGACGGTGGTTCATCCAACGCTGGCAGAAATTAAGAAAGAAGGGGAGTCTGGTCGTCGTAAGATCAGCCAGTACACCCGTTACGGTACTCTGGTGCTGGCTATATTCCAGTCGATCGGTATTGCTACCGGTCTGCCGAATATGCCTGGTATGCAGGGCCTGGTGATGAACCCAGGCTTTGCATTCTATTTCACCGCTGTTGTAAGTCTGGTTACAGGGACGATGTTCCTGATGTGGTTGGGTGAACAGATTACTGAACGTGGTATCGGCAACGGTATCTCAATCATTATCTTCGCCGGTATTGTCGCGGGACTCCCGCCAGCCATTGCCCATACTATCGAGCAAGCGCGTCAAGGCGACCTGCACTTCCTCGTGTTGCTGTTGGTTGCAGTATTAGTATTCGCAGTGACGTTCTTTGTTGTATTTGTTGAGCGTGGTCAACGCCGCATTGTGGTAAACTACGCGAAACGTCAGCAAGGTCGTCGTGTCTATGCTGCACAGAGCACACATTTACCGCTGAAAGTGAATATGGCGGGGGTAATCCCGGCAATCTTCGCTTCCAGTATTATTCTGTTCCCGGCAACCATCGCGTCATGGTTCGGGGGCGGGACTGGTTGGAACTGGCTGACAACAATTTCGCTGTATTTGCAGCCTGGGCAACCGCTTTATGTGTTACTCTATGCGTCTGCAATCATATTCTTCTGTTTCTTCTACACGGCGTTGGTTTTCAACCCGCGTGAAACAGCAGATAACCTGAAGAAGTCCGGTGCATTTGTACCAGGAATTCGTCCGGGAGAGCAAACGGCGAAGTATATCGATAAAGTAATGACCCGCCTGACTCTGGTTGGTGCGCTCTACATTACCTTTATCTGCCTGATCCCGGAGTTCATGCGTGATGCAATGAAAGTACCGTTCTACTTCGGTGGGACCTCACTGCTTATCGTTGTTGTCGTGATTATGGACTTTATGGCTCAAGTGCAAACTCTGATGATGTCAAGTCAGTACGAGTCTGCATTGAAGAAGGCGAATCTGAAAGGCTACGGCCGTTAACAGTCGCCCGAGAAGTTACGGAGAGTAAAAATGAAAGTTCGTGCTTCCGTCAAGAAATTATGCCGTAACTGCAAAATCGTTAAGCGTGATGGTGTCATCCGTGTGATTTGCAGTGCCGAGCCGAAGCATAAACAGCGCCAAGGCTGATTTATTCGCATATTTTTCTTGCAAAGTTGGGTTGAGCTGGCTAGATTAGCCAGCCAATCTTTTGTATGTCTGTGCGTTTCCATTTGAGTATCCTGAAAACGGGCTTTTCAGCATGGTGCGTACATATTAAATAGTAGGAGTGCATAGTGGCCCGTATAGCAGGCATTAACATTCCTGATCAGAAACATGCTGTGATCGCATTAACTTCGATCTACGGCGTCGGCAAGACCCGTTCTAAAGCCATTCTGGCTGCCGCGGGTATCGCTGAAGATGTTAAGATCAGTGAGCTGTCTGAAGAACAAATCGACACGCTGCGTGACGAAGTTGCCAAATTTGTCGTTGAAGGTGATCTGCGCCGTGAAGTTAGCATGAGCATCAAGCGCCTTATGGATCTTGGTTGCTATCGCGGTTTGCGTCATCGTCGTGGTCTCCCGGTTCGCGGTCAGCGTACCAAGACCAACGCACGTACCCGTAAGGGTCCGCGCAAACCGATCAAGAAATAATCGGGGTGATTGAATAATGGCAAAGGCACCAATTCGTGCACGTAAACGTGTAAGAAAACAAGTCTCTGACGGCGTGGCTCATATCCATGCTTCTTTTAACAACACCATCGTTACCATTACTGATCGTCAGGGTAACGCACTGGGTTGGGCAACAGCCGGTGGTTCCGGTTTCCGTGGTTCTCGCAAATCCACTCCGTTTGCAGCTCAGGTTGCAGCAGAGCGTTGCGCTGAAGCCGTAAAAGAATACGGTATCAAGAATCTGGAAGTTATGGTCAAAGGACCGGGTCCAGGTCGCGAATCTACTGTTCGTGCTCTGAACGCCGCTGGTTTCCGCATCACTAATATTACTGATGTGACTCCGATCCCTCATAACGGTTGTCGTCCGCCGAAAAAACGTCGCGTATAACGCTGTCGTTTCTAGGATTGTTGGAGAAAGAAAATGGCAAGATATTTGGGTCCTAAGCTCAAGCTGAGCCGTCGTGAGGGCACTGACTTATTCCTTAAGTCTGGCGTTCGCGCGATCGATACCAAGTGTAAAATTGAACAAGCTCCTGGCCAGCACGGTGCGCGTAAACCGCGTCTGTCTGACTATGGTGTGCAGTTGCGTGAAAAGCAAAAAGTTCGCCGTATCTACGGTGTGCTGGAGCGTCAGTTCCGTAACTACTACAAAGAAGCAGCGCGTCTGAAAGGCAACACCGGTGAAAACCTGTTGGGTCTGCTGGAAGGTCGTCTGGACAACGTTGTATACCGTATGGGCTTCGGTGCCACTCGTGCAGAAGCACGTCAGCTGGTCAGCCATAAAGCAATTATGGTAAACGGTCGTGTTGTTAACATCGCTTCTTATCAGGTTAGTCCGAATGACGTTGTTAGCATTCGTGAGAAAGCGAAGAAGCAGTCTCGCGTGAAAGCCGCTCTGGAGCTGGCTGAGCAGCGTGAAAAGCCAACCTGGCTGGAAGTTGATGCTGGCAAGATGGAAGGTACGTTCAAGCGTAAGCCGGAGCGTTCTGATCTGTCTGCGGACATTAACGAACACCTGATCGTCGAGCTTTACTCCAAGTAAAGCTTAGTACCAAAGAGAGGACACAATGCAGGGTTCTGTGACAGAGTTTCTAAAACCGCGCCTGGTAGATATCGAGCAAGTGAGTTCGACGCACGCCAAGGTGACCCTTGAGCCTTTAGAGCGTGGCTTTGGCCATACTTTGGGTAACGCACTGCGCCGTATTCTGCTCTCATCGATGCCGGGTTGCGCGGTGACCGAGGTTGAGATTGATGGTGTACTACATGAGTACAGCACCAAAGAAGGCGTTCAGGAAGATATCCTGGAAATCCTGCTCAACCTGAAAGGGCTGGCGGTGAGAGTTCAGGGTAAAGATGACGTTATTCTTACCTTGAATAAATCTGGCATTGGCCCTGTGACTGCAGCCGACATTACCCATGATGGGGATGTCGAAATCGTCAAGCCACAGCACGTGATCTGCCACCTGACCGATGAGAATGCATCTATTAGCATGCGTATCAAAGTTCAGCGCGGTCGTGGTTATGTGCCGGCTTCTACCCGAATTCATTCGGAAGAAGATGAGCGCCCAATCGGCCGTCTGCTGGTCGACGCATGCTACAGCCCTGTAGAGCGTATTGCCTACAATGTTGAAGCAGCGCGTGTAGAACAGCGTACCGACCTGGACAAGCTGGTCATCGAAATGGAAACCAACGGCACAATCGATCCTGAAGAGGCGATTCGTCGTGCGGCGACCATTCTGGCTGAACAACTGGAAGCTTTCGTTGATTTACGTGATGTACGTCAGCCGGAAGTTAAAGAAGAGAAACCAGAATTCGATCCGATCCTGCTGCGCCCTGTTGACGATCTGGAATTGACTGTCCGCTCTGCTAACTGCCTCAAAGCAGAAGCTATCCACTATATCGGTGATCTGGTACAGCGTACTGAGGTTGAGCTTCTTAAGACGCCTAACCTTGGTAAAAAATCTCTTACCGAGATTAAAGACGTGCTGGCTTCCCGTGGACTGTCTCTGGGCATGCGCCTGGAAAACTGGCCACCGGCAAGCATCGCTGACGAGTAACCGGATCACAGGTTAAGGTTTTACTGAGAAGGATAAGGTCATGCGCCATCGTAAGAGTGGTCGTCAACTGAACCGCAACAGCAGCCATCGCCAGGCTATGTTCCGCAATATGGCAGGTTCACTGGTTCGTCATGAAATCATCAAGACGACTCTGCCGAAAGCGAAAGAGCTGCGTCGCGTAGTTGAGCCGCTGATTACTCTTGCCAAGACTGATAGCGTAGCTAATCGTCGTCTGGCATTCGCCCGCACTCGTGATAACGAGATCGTGGCAAAACTGTTTAACGAACTGGGCCCGCGTTTCGCGAGCCGCGCCGGTGGTTACACTCGCATTCTGAAGTGTGGCTTCCGTGCAGGCGACAACGCGCCGATGGCATACATCGAGCTGGTTGATCGTTCAGAGAAAACAGAAGCTGCTGCAGAGTAATCTGTAGTAACGTAAAAAAACCCGCCTCGGCGGGTTTTTTTATATCCGTCATATCCCCACTTATCTACAATATCTGTACTCTTTTTGTTCATCCCCTGGAGTGTTGTATGTGGTTACTGGACCAGTGGGCAGAGCGCCATATTATTGATGCACAAGCTAAAGGCGAGTTTGATGATTTACCGGGAACGGGCGAACCGCTGACTCTTGACGATGACTCCCATGTCCCGCCTGAACTGCGAGCCGGATACCGTTTATTAAAAAATGCAGGTTGCCTCCCTCCTGAGCTCGAGCAACGCAGAGAAGCAATACAGCTGCTTGAAATACTCGCGGGGATCCGCAAAGATGATCCAAGTTATCCGGAGGTGAGCCGAAGACTGTCGCTGCTGGAACTTAAACTTCGGCAGGCTGGACTCAGCACCGAGTTTTTGCGCGGTGACTACGCAGATAAGCTGCTAAAAAAGATCAACGATGAATAGCGGAGAGAGCATGTACCGAATTGGTGAAATAGCGAAACTGGCTGACGTGACGCCAGATACTATCCGCTACTATGAAAAGCAGCAGATGATGGAGCATGAAGTGCGTACTGAAGGCGGATTTCGCCTCTATACAGAAAGCGATCTTCAGCGCCTGAAGTTTATTCGTTATGCCCGCCAGCTTGGTTTCACTCTGGAGTCGATCCGAGAATTGCTTTCGATCCGTGTTGATCCCGAACACCATACCTGTCAGGAATCAAAAGGGATCGTCCAGGAAAGACTGCAAGAAGTCGAAGCACGTATTGCCGAACTTCAGACGATGCAGCGGTCTCTGCAGCGATTGAATGATGCATGCTGCGGCAAGGCACATAGCAGCGTGTACTGCTCTATTCTTGAAGCTCTTGAGCAAGGCGCCAGTGGAACAATATCAGGCTGTTGATTTCTTGAACTGCCGGGTCTACACTCGCGGCGTAAATTACTACAAACTGGAGATATTATGAGTCGTTATCAGCACACCAAAGGGCAGATAAAAGACAACGCCATTGAGGCGCTTCTGCATGACCCACTGTTCAGACAGCGCGTTGAGAAGAATAAAAAAGGTAAAGGTAGTTATCTGCGTAAAGGTAAACATGGCAATCGGGGTAACTGGGAGGCCAGTGGCAAGAAAGTGAATCACTTTTTTACCACTGGCCTTCTGGTTTCAGTGAGTGCTTAAGAACGGTTATTTTGTTCTTTCAGCAGGTCACGAATTTCACTCAGCAATACTTCTTCTTTCGAGGGAGCTGGCGGTGCAGCCGGCTCTTCCGCTTTTTTACGATTCAGTTTGTTGATCAGTTTGATTGCCATAAAGATAGCAAACGCCACAATAATGAAATCAAATACGTTCTGAATAAATACACCGTAATGCATAACGACAGCCGGGATGTCTCCCTGCGCATCGCGTAATGTCAAAGCAAACTGTTTAAAATCGATCCCACCAATTAACAACCCCAGTGGCGGCATGATGATATCGGCAACCAGCGATGAAACAATCTTACCGAATGCCGCACCAATAATGACACCCACTGCCAAATCGACAACATTCCCGCGCATCGCGAATTCGCGAAACTCTTTAATAATGCTCATTTTATTCTCCCTATGCAGCTGACGTTTATAAGTTTAACAAATGTTTAGGCAATTTCCATTTATGTATTGCCGAAAGGAAAATTTATTAGACCATGAAATATAAAGGGAAATAAAAAGGGCGCTGTATTCGCGCCCAAATTATTACAGGAAGAAAGGACTTGGCTGGAATAGTCGCTCGACGTCAGTAATAAACTTTTTGTCTGTCAGGAACATGATAACGTGATCACCCTGCTCAATACGCAGGTTGTCATTGGCTATCATCACGTCGTTACCTCGCACTACCGCACCAATAATGGTACCGGGTGGAAGTTTAATTTCATCAATTGAGCGTCCCACAACCCGAGATGTTGTTTCATCCCCGTGTGCGACGGCTTCAATGGCTTCCGCGACGCCACGGCGTAGTGAAGAAACGCCGACAATGTCAGCTTTACGTACGTGACTGAGCAGCGCGGAGATGGTCGCCTGCTGCGGTGAAATAGCAATATCGATCACGCTACCTTGCACCAGATCGACGTATGCTCTGCGTTGGATTAACACCATCACTTTCTTGGCACCCATCCGTTTGGCAAGCATCGCCGACATGATATTCGCTTCATCATCGTTGGTCACTGCGATAAACAGATCAACTTGATCAATATGTTCTTCAGCCAGCAGCTCTTGATCCGAGGCATCACCGAAAAAGACGATCGTATTTTGCAATTTCTCCGCAAGCTCGGATGCCCGTTGCTGATTGCGCTCGATCAGTTTGACGCTGTAATCTTTTTCCAGACGTCGGGCCAGACCAGCACCGATATTACCGCCACCCACTAACATAATACGCTTGTAGGGTTTTTCCAGACGCTGCAGTTCACTCATTACGGCGCGAATATGCTGTGATGCCGCAATAAAGAACACTTCATCACCCGCTTCAACGATCGTAGAACCTTGTGGACGGATTGGTCGATCATGACGGAAAATCGCCGCAACGCGGGTATCGATGTGTGGCATATGTTCGCGCATTGTCGACAGTGCATTGCCGATCAATGGTCCGCCGTAATAGGCTTTTACTACTGCCAGACTGACTTTACCTTCGGCAAAATTGACTACCTGTAATGCACCCGGATATTCAATCAGTCGATAAATGCTATCGATAACCAGTTGCTCCGGCGCAATCAGGTGATCGATAGGTACCGCATCGGATTGGAATAGCTTGTCCGCATCACGAACATAATCCGGTGAACGAATACGGGCGATGCGATTAGGCGTATTAAACAGTGAATAAGCTACCTGGCAGGCAACCATATTTGTTTCATCTGAGCTGGTTACGGCAACCAGCATATCGGCATCGTCGGCCCCAGCTTCACGCAGTACGCGAGGATGTGAACCGTGCCCTTGCACGACGCGGAGATCAAACTTGTCCTGCAGGCTGCGCAGGCGTTCACCATTGGTATCGACTACCGTGATATCGTTGTTTTCTCCGACCAGGTTTTCAGCCAGCGTACCGCCAACTTGCCCTGCGCCCAGAATGATAATTTTCATCAGTCGCGACCCGTTATCTCATCACTTTTTGATTAGCTTAGCGTAAAAGAAGCCATCGCCATCTTCCGCACTTGGTAAATTCTGACGTCCGGGTTTTTCCGGCGTACCGGTTTCGCTTAATACCGCATCCGGCGTGCGTGCCAGGAAGGCGGTAATTTGCTGCTGGTTTTCTTCTGGCAGGATAGAGCACGTTGCATAAACCAGCGTGCCGCCAGGTTTAAGATGTAACCAGGTTGCATTCAGGATCTCGGCCTGCAATTGGGCAAGTTCGGCAATATCCCGGTCGCGGCGCAGCCATTTGATATCCGGATGGCGACGAATCACCCCGGTGGCAGAACACGGAGCATCCAGCAAAATACGGTCAAACTGTTGTTCGCCACACCATTGTTGTGGATATCGACCATCACCCTGTTTTACGGTTGCCTTCATGCCGAGGCGTTTCAGATTGTCGTAAACGCGCGATAAGCGTTTCTCATCGACATCGACGGCCATCACGTTAGCTTGCGGAGCAACTTCCAGAATGTGCGTCGTTTTACCGCCCGGCGCGCAGCACAGGTCGAGGATCTGTTCACCGTTCTCCGGCAACAGATAAGTTACACATCCTTGAGCTGAAGCATCCTGGACGGTTACCCAGCCTTCATCAAAGCCTGGGAGGGCGTGTACAGGAGCCGGCGTTTCCAGACGCACTGCATCCGGATAATCCGGATGTGGGAAGCCGGTTAATCCTGCTTCGCTAAGCAGGTCCAGCCAGGCGTCGCGCGTATGGTGGTTACGATTGACACGCAGCCACATCGGTGGTCGCTGATTATTGGCTTCAAGAATAGCTTCCCACTGCTGCGGATAAGCGGCCTTAATACGTTTCACCAGCCAGGAAGGGTGTAAGAAACGTAAATCGCTTTGCGCGAACTCGGCCAGCAGTTCATCCTGACGACGCTGAAACTGGCGCAACACGCCGTTGATCAACCCTTTAAGCTGCGGACGCTTTATGACAACCGCACCTTCGACAGTCTCAGCCAGCGCAGCGTGCGGTGGAATACGGGTATGCAGTAGCTGGTAGAAGCCCACCATGATCAGATAGTGAACGGTGCGCTGTTTGCCCGTCATTGGACGTTCCATCAGCTGCTGGATCATCCACTCCAGTTGGGAGAGCGTGCGTAATACGCCGAAGCAAAGTTCCTGCAACAGCGCCTTATCTTTGTCGGCTACTTTTTGCTGCATGGCGGGCAGTACGTTACTCAACGATTGGCCCTTTTCGACAACCTGTTCGACAGCCTGGGCCGCCATACTGCGTAAATTAAGATGTTTTTTCATAAGCGCAAAAATAAAAATGCCCGGAGGCTCCGGGCTTTAAAAGAGATGAACCGTCAGATCAGACGATTCCCGGGCACAAACCACTCCCGACGCGAATTGAGCAGATCCTGTGCGCTCATCGCTTTCTTACCGGCAGGCTGTAAAGCGATGAGATTCAGGATGCCGTCGCCTGTTGCGACCTGGATGCCCTGCTTTGTCGCCTCGAGGATGGTGCCTGGTGCAGACTGTGTGTTCACAGCAATAACAGAAGCTTTCCAGACTTTCACTGGCTGACCTTCGATTTCAAGCCAGCTCATTGGCCACGGGTTAAAGGCGCGGATACAGCGTTCCAACTGAGTGGCCGAAAGCGACCAGTCGATACGTGCCTCTTCTTTGCTGAGTTTTTCTGCATGTGTCACCAGAGATTCATCTTGTACCACTGGTTTTATGGTGCCAGCAGCCAGCTGTTTTAGCGTTTCAATCAGCCCCTGCGGCCCTAAATCTGCCAGCTTGTCGTATAACGAACCGCTGGTATCTTCTGCCGTAATTGGGCACGACAGCTTATGCAGCATATCTCCGGTGTCCAGACCGACATCCATCTGCATGATGGTTACACCTGTTTCGGTGTCGCCTGCCCACAATGAACGCTGGATCGGTGCGGCCCCACGCCAGCGTGGAAGCAGAGAACCATGAACGTTGATGCAACCCAGACGCGGCATGTCCAGTACGGCTTTTGGCAGAATCAGGCCATATGCCACCACCACCATTACATCAGCGTGCAGATCAGAAACCAGTTGTTGGTTTTCCTGGGGACGAAGAGATACAGGTTGGAAAACGGGTATCCCTTTTTCTTCCGCCAGCACTTTTACCGGGCTGGGCATCAGCTTTTTACCACGTCCCGCAGGGCGGTCCGGTTGGGTAAACACCCCAACGACGTTATGTCCAGAAGACAACAGCGCGTCGAGATGACGCGCTGCAAAGTCAGGTGTGCCCGCAAAAATAATACGTAGTGAGTCTGACACGTTGATTCTTGTCCTTAAGCTCGGGCGTTCAGGCGGTCGAGTTTTTCAACTTTCTGACGAATACGTTGTTGCTTCAACGGAGACAGATAATCGATAAACAGTTTACCGACCAGGTGATCCATTTCATGTTGGATGCAGATAGCCAACAGGCCATCGGCCTCCAGTTCAAAAGGCTTACCGTCGCGATCGAGCGCACGAATTTTTACTTTTTCAGCGCGCGGTACTAATGCACGTTGTTCAGGAATAGACAGGCAGCCTTCTTCAATGCCCGTTTCACCGTCTTTTTCCAGCAGCTCTGGGTTAATGAGTACCAGACGCTCGTCACGGTTTTCAGAGACATCAATAACAATGATGCGCTGATGAATATCGACCTGTGTTGCGGCCAGACCGATACCTTCTTCGGCGTACATCGTTTCGAACATATCATCAACGATACGCTGAATTTCTGCATTCACTTCTTCAACCGGCTTTGCGACTTTGCGAAGACGCTCGTCCGGAATATGTAACACTTGCAAAACTGACATAGTTATCCAGAGTTGTGTTCAGGAATTGGAAAGATTATTACCTCTATTCTAGACAAAACCCGCTCTGATTGACAGCATCAGTGACCAATCGCAAAGATTGCCAGGACTGCTTGTGGCAGGGGAACAGGGATGACCCATATTGAGATTTGGTTACGTTTAGCACAAGTGAATGAACTGTATGGTGATGAGATGGTGCGCACTGCTCGCTGGCTTATCGCTCAACCGAGTATTAACAATACGGTACTTCGGCATGCAGGGTTCACTCCTCGCCAGGTCGAACGTTTTCTGGCCTTTTCTGAACAGTCACTGGAAAAAACGCTGCGTTGGCTTGAGTTACCCCATCATCATCTGGTTTTTGCCGACAGCAAGTATTTTCCGCCGCAGCTGCGTGCTATTGAGGATTACCCTGGCGTACTTTTCATTGCTGGCCGCCCTGAGTGTCTTCACTCATTTCAAGTTGCTGTTGTCGGCAGTCGGCAGTACTCCTGGTATGGCGAACGATGGGCGCGGTTGTTCTGCGAAAAGCTTTCAGCATGTGGTGTGACGATCACTAGCGGACTGGCTAAAGGGATTGACGGTGTGGCGCATACTGCAGCGATAAACACACACGGGGCCAGTATTGCGGTACTGGGAAATGGTTTGGAAACTATATATCCACGGCGACATGTTCGTCTTGCCGAAAGTTTGATAGAGGCCGGAGGTGCTCTGGTGTCCGAGTTTCCTTTGGATATGCTCCCTTTACCGCGTAATTTTCCCCGACGAAATCGCATTATTAGTGGTCTAAGTAAGGGAGTACTGGTTGTTGAAGCGGCACAGCGTAGTGGCTCATTAGTCACTGCACGCTGTGCGCTGGAACAAGGACGGGAGGTTTTTGCTTTGCCTGGACCGATAGGGAGTCCGGGAAGTGAAGGTCCCCATTGGCTCATTCAGCAGGGAGCCATGCTTGTGACGGCACCAGAGGAAATACTGGAAAGTTTGCAATATGGGCTGCAATGGCTGCCAGATGAGCCTGAAAAATCAATTTATTCGCCGGATCACGAAGAGGTGGCATTGCCATTTTCAGAGCTCCTGGCTAACGTAGGAGATGAGGTAACACCTGTTGACGTCGTCGCTGAACGTGCCGGCCAACCTGTGCCAGAGGTAGTGGCTCAACTGCTCGAACTGGAGTTAGCAGGATGGATCGCAGCTGTACCCGGCGGCTATGTCCGATTGAGGAGGGCAAGCCATGTTCGACGTACTAATGTATTTGTTTGAGACATATATCCATAACGAAGCTGAGCTGCGGGTGGATCAGGACAAACTGGAACGGGATCTTACCGACGCTGGTTTTGATCGTGAAGACATCTACAACGCGTTACTGTGGCTGGAAAAGCTTGCTGATTATCAGGACGGCCTTGCAGAACCTATGCAGCTTGCATCAGATCCCCTTTCTGTACGTATTTATACTGCAGAAGAGTGCGATCGGCTGGATGCGAGCTGTCGGGGGTTCCTGCTATTCCTGGAGCAGATTCAGGTGCTAAACCTCGAAACGCGAGAAATGGTGATAGAGCGCGTACTTGCGCTGGATACGGCTGAGTTTGATCTGGAAGACCTGAAGTGGGTGATCCTGATGGTTCTGTTCAACATTCCAGGCTGCGAAAATGCCTATCAGCAAATGGAAGAATTACTCTTTGAAGTGAATGAAGGTATGCTGCATTAATCAATCTTCATTCAGTATGAGTTGTTATGGCTAAATCAGCACTGTTTACGGTGCGTAAAAACGAGCCCTGCCCACAATGTGGGGCTGAACTGGTTATTCGTTCCGGGAAACACGGCCCGTTTCTTGGTTGCTCACACTATCCAGAATGCGATTATGTCCGTCCGCTGAAATCATCTGCGGACGGACATATAGTCAAAGTTCTGGAGGGTAAATTCTGCCCTGCATGTGGCGCTGAACTGGTGCTGAGGCAGGGACGATTCGGTATGTTTATTGGGTGCAGTGATTACCCTGCCTGCGATCACACTGAGCTTATCGATAAGCCTGATGAAACCGCAATAGTGTGCCCCCAATGCCAGACGGGCCATTTGGTTCAGCGGCGTTCACGTTATGGCAAAACCTTCTACTCCTGCGATCGCTATCCGGAGTGTCAGTTTGTCATTAACTTCAAACCGTTAGCGGGAGAGTGTCCAGAGTGCCACTATCCGCTACTCATCGAAAAGAAAACCGCGCAGGGTGCGAAGCATTTCTGTGCCAGTAAACAATGTGGAAAGCCGATCCCGGCGGAATAAAAAAGTGAATAAAAACCTGCCTACGGACCCCATCGCTGCCGCGATAGAGGTTCTGCAACAAGAAAATGTCATCGCTTATCCAACAGAAGCCGTTTTTGGTGTCGGTTGCAATCCTGACAGCGAAACGGCGGTAATGCGTCTGTTGGAACTCAAACAACGTCCAATTGATAAAGGTTTGATTTTGATTGCAGCAAGCTTTGATCAACTCAAACCGTATATTGATGACAGTATGCTCACCGATGCTCAACGTGAAGCAGTTTTCGCTCGCTGGCCTGGCCCTGTCACTTTCGTTTTCCCGGCTCCTGCGACAACGCCGCGTTGGCTAACCGGTCGTTTTGATTCGCTCGCCGTGCGCGTCACGGATCACCCGCTGGTGGTTGCATTGTGCCAGGCTTATGGCAAGCCATTAGTTTCTACCAGTGCCAATCTGAGTGGACTGGCACCCTGCAGAACGGTAGAGGAAGTACGAGCGCAGTTCGGGGAAGATTTTCCAGTGGTTGAAGGTAATACCGGCGGACGTTTGAATCCCTCGGAAATCAGAGATGCTTTGACGGGTGAACAGTTTCGACAGGGGTAATATGAAAGAAGCCTATGCTGTTTTTGGTAATCCGGTAGCACACAGCAAATCGCCTTTTATTCATCAGCAATTTGCAGAGCAGCTGAAGATTGATCACTCTTATGGTCGGGTGTTGGCGCCGATCAATAACTTTGTGAATACGCTCAATGCCTTTTTTGCTGATGGGGGGAAAGGGGCTAATGTTACCGTTCCTTTTAAAGAAGAGGCTTTTGCGCGTGCTGATGAACTAACAGAGCGGGCATCGCTGGCTGGGGCGGTCAATACTCTAAAACGGCTGGAGGATGGGCGTTTACTGGGTGATAACACCGATGGTATCGGCCTGCTTAGCGATCTTGAGCGTTTGTCTTTCATTCATCCCGGGTCTCGTATCCTGTTGATTGGGGCTGGTGGAGCGTCCCGTGGCGTGTTGCTGCCTCTCCTGTCTATGGATTGCGCGGTGACTATTGTTAATCGCACCGCCTCACGTGCTGAAGAATTGGCGCAGATCTTCTCCCATACCGGCAGCGTTCAGGCGGTAGGATTGGATGAGCTGGATAATTACACCTTCGATCTGATCATCAACGCAACGTCCAGTGGTATTAGCGGTGATGTTCCAGCCATTCCTGCATCGCTTATTCATTCTTCGGTTTATTGCTACGACATGTTCTATCAAAAGGGGAATACTCCGTTCCTTTCCTGGTGCGTATCGCATGGTGCAAAACATTGTGCTGATGGTTTGGGAATGCTGGTGGGGCAAGCGGCACATGCTGTTTTGCTCTGGCATGGTGTACTACCGAAGATTGAGCCTGTGATTAAAACACTGCAACAGGAACTTTCTGCATGAATCAGGCGATTCAATTCCCTGATAGGGAAGAGTGGGTGGCGGATATTAATTCCGTCGTCTTCCCGGCGATGGTTCATGGTATGCAGCTAAAATGTGCCATAAAAGGAGAGACGCTGGCGCATCGCTTTGGCGGCGACACGCCTGAACAGTGGCTTGAAACTTTTCGCGAATATCGCTGGGATCTGGAAGAAGAGGCTGAAGCATTGATCCAGGCCCAGCAGGAAGATTCTCAAGGTTGGGTCTGGTTATCCTGACCTAAATACTCATCTTTCCACTTCACGTAGTGGTCAGCAGAATACTGTAGGCCTGCTTTCTCTTCATCAGTTAGTGGGCGGATTTGTTTAACCGGGCTTCCCAGATACAGATATCCGCTTTCCAGGCGTTTGTTTTGTGGAACCAGGCTCCCAGCCCCAATCATAACGTCGTCTTCTACGACTACGCCATCCAGCAGAATCGATCCCATACCGACTAAAACGCGGTTGCCAATGATGCAACCGTGTAGCATGACTTTATGACCAACCGTAACGTCCTCACCCACGATCAGTGGATTACCCTGCGGATTAGACGTGGATTTATGCGTGACATGGAGAACGCTGCCGTCCTGGATGTTTGTACGGGCGCCAATCTGTACGTAGTTCACATCGCCACGAATCGCAACCAGTGGCCAAATCCCGACATCATCAGCCAGACGAGCATCGCCAATGACAACACTACTACTATCGATCATGACGCGTTTGCCGATCTGTGGGAAAAGATCCTTATAAGGACGCAGTACATCAGACATGTTTACCTCAATGAAAATAGGGCGGTAATGAAGACTTTGGTTGGATTATTGAGACTGTGCAAGTGGTTTAGCTATCAAAAATCAGCCAAATTGCACAGGAATGTAGCGAAAGGAGTGAAAAACAAGCATTCGGCAAAAAAGATCCAAAAAACACTTGTGCTAAAAAATGGGATCCCTATAATGCGCCTCCATCGACACGGCGG
>NZ_SZWX01000051.1:0-142935 GCF_005280975.1 Citrobacter sp. wls716 | reverse complement strand
TCTATAAAGAGTGAAGCTGACCGATAAGCCGGGTTCTGTCGTGGACAGTCATTCATCTAGGCCAGCAATCGCTCACTGGCTCAAGCAGCCTACCCGGGTTCAGTACGGGCCGTACCTTGTGAACCCCTATTTGGCCTTGCTCCGGGTGGAGTTTACCGTGCCACGGACTGTTACCAGCCGCGCGGTGCGCTCTTACCGCACCCTTTCACCCTTACCTGATCCCACTTACGTGGGCCATCGGCGGTTTGCTCTCTGTTGCACTGGTCGTGGGTTTCCCCCCCAGGCGTTACCTGGCACCCTGCCCTATGGAGCCCGGACTTTCCTCCCCTCCGCCCGTCTCCCCCGAAGAGGACGACGACGAAGCGGCGACTGTCTGGTCAGCTTCGGCGCGCAGTATAGAGGGTTCGTGCGCCTTTGTCACCCCGCACTACGCATTCCGATTGCCAGCGTGGCAGCGATATTCCTTGAAGCGCGGTAAATATTATCCGATGCCCCGCGGAAAGCGTCCTCCAGCGTGCCGATCCGGGTTAATACGCTAAACACCGCATCAATGCCATATTGGTGTACCACGTCCACATCGCGTGTCAGGCTACCGGCAATACCAATTACTGGTTTATGGTACTTCTTCGCGACGCTCGCCACGCCCACCGGCACTTTGCCATGCACACTCTGGCTGTCGATACGCCCCTCTCCGGTCACCACCAGCGTACAATCGTGAATATGTTCTTCCAGATTGAGCGCCTGAGTCACAATCTCGATACCACTGCGCAGCTCCGCGCCTAAAAAAGCCATTAACGCGGCCCCCATTCCACCAGCCGCTCCCGCGCCAGGTACGTCTTTCACATCCACCCTGAGCGATTTTTTAATGATATCGGCATAGTGGGAAAGATTGCGGTCCAGCTCGACAATGTGCTCCTCAGTCGCCCCTTTCTGAGGCCCAAAGATGCGGGATGCGCCAGTATCGCCCGTCAGAGGATTCGTCACATCACAGGCAACACGGATTGAACAGGTTTTTAAGCGCGGATCCAGCCCCGAAATATCGATGGTATTGAGGCAAATCAGGCTACCGCCGCCGTAACCGATTTCAGTACCGTTGGCATCACAGAGTTTTGCTCCCAGTGCCTGCACCATACCCGCGCCGCCGTCATTGGTCGCGCTACCGCCAATGCCGATAATGATACTTTTCGCACCGCTTTCCAGCGCCTGCAAAATCAACTCTCCGGTACCACAAGACGTTGTCACTAATGGATTGCGTTTTTCAGGAGGAACCAACGCCAGGCCGCTGGCTGCAGCCATTTCAATAAACGCGGTTTTACCGTCACCGGACATGCCCCAGCAGGCATTCACTTTTTCACCCAGCGGCCCCGTCACCCACGCGGAATATTCACTCCCTTGCGTGGCGGCAATCATGGCTTCGACCGTTCCTTCGCCGCCGTCGGCCACCGGAACTGAAACATATTGCGCATCGGGAAATATTTCCCGAAATCCTTTTTCTATTGCCTGAGCGACCTCAGTGGCAGATAGACTTTCTTTATAAGAGTCTGGGGCAATTACGATTTTCATAGTTATGTAGCCTGACTGTGCCGCGCAAGGCAAGAAATACAGGGCGCACATCCGCGCCCTTCTTGTTAGCGTGTGACTTCCACTTTCGCCAGTTTTTCGTAGTAGCATGCGAGCGCGCTGTGATCGGCGGTGCCCAGCCCATCTGCACGCAGCGCCTGCATCATCTCCATGACCGCAGCAGTCAGCGGCAACTGCGCGCCGACCCCATGCGAGGTATCCAGTGCGTTCGCCAGATCCTTAATATGCAGATCAATACG
Organism: Citrobacter sp. wls716; assembly: GCF_005280975.1. NCBI lineage: Bacteria > Pseudomonadati > Pseudomonadota > Gammaproteobacteria > Enterobacterales > Enterobacteriaceae > Citrobacter > Citrobacter sp. wls716. Next base: position 141,115 of record NZ_SZWX01000051.1, on the reverse strand, counting down.
GAAGCCTGGCTTGAAGTTGCGGTCCATAACCATCGGCGCTTTCGCGTCCAGTACGGTACTTCCAGCCAAACCGCCCCGGATCGCCTGATACACCAGATCCGGGTTCACACCCGCCTTGGTCGCCAGCGTCAGCGCTTCAGACATCGCCGCAATGTTCAGCGCCACAATCACCTGGTTCGCCAGCTTAGTGACGTTACCCGCGCCAATGTCGCCGGTATGTACCACTGAACCAGCCATCGCTTTCAACAGATCGTAATACTTGTCGAAAATCGCTTTATCGCCGCCGACCATCACCGACAACGTGCCATCAATCGCTTTCGGTTCGCCGCCGCTTACCGGTGCATCCAGCATATCCACGCCTTTCGCTTTCAGCGCGTCGCTGATTTCACGGCTGGCTAACGGCGCGATGGAGCTCATGTCGATAAGCACTGTGCCCGGTTTCGCCCCTTCAATAATTCCGCCTTCACCCAGCGCCACTTCCTTAACATGCGGAGAGTTCGGCAGCATGGTGATGATCACGTCGCACTGTTCAGCAATATCTTTCGCCGTGGCGGCGGTTTCTGCACCAGCGGCAATGACTTGTGCAATGGATTCCGGGTTACGGTCAGCAACCACCAACGAGTAACCTGCCTTGAGGAGGTTTTTACTCATTGGTTTACCCATGATACCGAGGCCAATAAAACCAACTTTCATTGTCATGTCTTTATCTCTCTACTGTCGATGGTGGTTATTTCTTAAAAGAATCAGCCAGTTTCTGCGTGGCTGAACGGAACACGCCAAGGTCGCTGCCAACAGCAACAAAGGTCGCGCCCCACTCCAGATAACGACGCGCATCCGCCTCTACCGGGGCCAGAATTCCGCTTGGTTTGCCATGTGCTTTCGCGCGGGCAAAAATGTGCTGGATAGCTTTCTGCACATCAGGATGTGACGCATTGCCGAGGTGGCCTAGCGCCGCAGCCAGATCGCTTGGGCCGACGAAGACACCGTCTACGCCTTCGGTCGCCGCGATAGCGTCAACGTTATCAACGCCCTGCTGACTTTCGATCTGCACGATGATGGTGATGTTCTTATTCGACTGCGCAAAGTAGTCCGGTACGGTGCCAAACATATTGGCGCGATGGGAGACGGACACGCCGCGAATACCTTCCGGCGGATAGCGGGTCGATGCCACGGCGTTCACCGCCTCTTCTTGTGTCTCAACGAACGGGATCAGGAAGTTGTAAAACCCAATATCCAGCAGGCGCTTGATAATCACCGGCTCGTTGGTCGGTACGCGCACGACTGGCGCGCTGGCGCTACCTTTCAGCGCCATCAATTGCGGGATAAACGTCGAGATATCGTTCGGCGCGTGTTCGCCATCCAGCACCAGCCAGTCAAAACCTGCCAGGCCTAAAACCTCGGTACTGATTGGGTTGGCTAATGCAGACCAGCAGCCAATCTGAATCTGTTGCGCCGCGAGGGCCGCTTTAAACTTATTCGGAAAAATCGTGTTATTCATCGCCTATACCTTTGTTTATTTCTGCAATTCCATACGTTTAATGTCACCGACAATAAACAGGTAGCAAACCATCGCCATCAGCGCCGAGCATCCTACAAACATCAGCGCAGCATTAAATGAGTGCAGCTCGCTCACCAGATAACCAATCACCAGCGGGGTGACGATGGAAGCGACGTTGCCAAATACGTTAAATACCCCCCCGCACAGACCGACGATTTCTTTCGGTGCGGTATCGGAGATCACCGGCCAACCCAGCGCGCCGAAGCCTTTGCCGAAGAACGCCAGCGCCATCAGCGCGACGACCAGGGTGGTGTTATCGGTGTAGTTACACAGAATAATGGTCGACGCGAGCAGCATTCCGAGCACAATCGGCAGCTTACGTGCCAGGGTGATGCTGAAGCCGCGTTTAATCAGATAATCAGAGAACACACCGCCGAGCACGCCACCGGCAAATCCGCACAGCGCAGGAATCGACGCCACCAGACCCACTTTCAGAATCGACATGCCTTTTTCTTGCACCAGGTAGATCGGGAACCAGGTCAGAAAGAACCAGGTGATGGTATTGATAAAATACTGTCCGAAGAACACCCCAAGCATCATGCGATTAGTCAGCAACTGCTTGATATAATGCAGCTTAGGACCGCCAGATGCCGCAGCGCCCGGCTTCTTGTGATCCATATCCACAACCGCGCCGTTGTCAGAGATAAACTTCAGCTCTTCCTGCGACATACGCGGGTGATCGGTTGGGTTATGAATAAACTTTACCCACAGGCCGGTGAGCACAAAACCGATAACGCCCATCACGGTAAAGACGTGCTCCCAACCCCAGGCGAAGGTCAGCCAGCCCAGCAGCGGCGAAAACAGCGCCAGAGAGAAATATTGTGCGGAGTTAAAAATTGCGGATGCGGTACCGCGCTCTTTCGTCGGGAACCAGGCCGCCACAATACGGGCGTTCGCCGGGAAGGACGGCGCTTCCGAGAAGCCCAGCATGAAACGCATGATGAACATTGAAATACCCGCCCAGGCCAGCGGAAACATATCCACGAATCCCTGCAGGAAGGTAAACAGCGACCAGAAAAACAGGCTGTAAGTGTAGACTTTCTTCGAGCCGAATTTATCCAACAGCCAGCCGCCGGGGATTTGCATCAACAGATAAGCCCAGCCGAAGGCGGAGAAAATGTAACCCATTGAGATGGCGCTAAGCTGTAGCTCTTTCGCCACTTCCGTACCGGCAATAGACAACGTCGCACGGTCCGCGTAGTTAACGGCGGTAACAATAAATATTATTAGCAATATTAAGTAACGGGTGTGCGTACCTTTCTTTTTCTCGACAACTGTATCCAGTATCATTCTAATTACCTCGGGTACATAAAAGTTTTTATTATTATTTGGCAGATATCCCTGGTGATAAATTACCGATAATAAAAACGTATAATAATTTATCAGACGCAATGAAACCGTGATTTAGTATAATCAGCAGCGCAACGTTAATCATTGTGCAAGCGCTCATTAAATATGCGTTATTAAATTAATGTTTTGGGCATATGCACACATGCATGGGCGCTAATCCACACATTTACGTATTGCTCCCCCTGCTGGCGCGGTCTTGCTGAGTTTAAGTGATCATTGTCACATTCTTCACGATAAACTCCTGACATTCTTATTTCACGATACCGAATCTTTATTACTGACAATGAGATTCAAAATATAAATATCCACACTATTATCACCACTTGTTGGAGAATACTGGACAATGGCCGACATCGAAATTAGACAAGAATCGCCAACGGCGTTTTATATTAAAGTTCACGAAACAGATAATGTGGCGATAATTGTCAATGACAATGGTCTGAAAGCCGGAACGCGTTTTCCGGACGGACTGGAGCTAATTGAACATATTCCCCAGGGTCATAAAGTGGCGCTCGTGGACATTCCTGTTCACGGCGAAATCGTGCGTTATGGCGAAGTGATAGGCTATGCCGTTCGCGATATCCCCCGCGGTAGTTGGATCGATGAATCGATGGTTGAACTGCCAAAAGCCCCGCCGCTGGAAACATTACCGCTGGCAACCAAAGTCCCGGAACCGCTGCCGCCGCTGGAGGGGTATACCTTCGAAGGGTACCGCAATGCTGACGGCAGCGTCGGCACCAAGAATCTGCTCGGCATCTCCACCAGCGTGCACTGTGTGGCGGGCGTGGTGGACTATGTAGTGAAAATCATTGAGCGCGATCTGCTGCCCAAATATCCGAACGTCGACGGCGTGGTGGGGCTCAATCACTTGTACGGCTGCGGCGTGGCGATCAATGCCCCAGCCGCCATCGTGCCGATTCGTACAATCCACAATATTGCGCTGAACCCGAACTTCGGCGGTGAAGTAATGGTCATCGGCCTTGGCTGCGAAAAACTCCAGCCTGAGCGCCTGCTGGAAGGTACTCACGATGTGAAAAGTATTCCGGTAGACAGCGCCAGTATCGTCAGCCTGCAGGATGAAAAACACGTTGGTTTTAAATCCATGGTAGAAGACATTTTGCAGGTCGCTGAGCGCCACCTGGCAAAGCTCAATCAGCGCCAGCGCGAAACCTGTCCGGCATCTGAACTGGTTGTCGGCATGCAATGCGGCGGCAGCGATGCGTTTTCTGGCGTAACGGCCAACCCGGCGGTAGGTTATGCCTCCGACCTGCTAGTTCGCTGCGGTGCGACCGTGATGTTCTCGGAAGTGACCGAAGTCCGCGATGCGATCCATCTTCTGACCCCACGGGCAGTTAACGAAAAGGTGGGCAAGCGTCTGCTCGAAGAGATGGCCTGGTACGACAACTATCTCGATATGGGAAAAACTGACCGCAGCGCTAACCCCTCTCCGGGTAACAAGAAAGGCGGTCTGGCAAACGTGGTGGAAAAAGCGCTGGGTTCTATTGCCAAGTCAGGCAAGAGCGCGATTGTCGAAGTATTGTCGCCGGGTCAGCGTCCAACCAGGCGCGGCCTGATTTATGCCGCCACCCCGGCAAGCGATTTTGTCTGTGGTACGCAGCAGGTTGCTTCCGGCATTACCGTGCAGGTGTTCACCACCGGTCGCGGTACGCCGTACGGTCTGATGGCCGTGCCGGTGATAAAAATGGCGACGCGAACTGAACTGGCTAATCGTTGGTTTGACCTGATGGACATCAACGCAGGCACCATCGCGACCGGAGAAGAAACCATCGAAGAAGTAGGGTTAAAGCTATTCGAGTTCATTCTCGACGTGGCCAGCGGTCGTAAGAAAACCTTCTCGGATCAGTGGGGATTACATAACCAGCTGGCGGTATTTAACCCTGCACCGGTAACCTGATTTTTCACTGTTTTTTCTTCAGGAGCATGTCTACGGGCATGCTCTTTTTTTTTGGCATAAACTTTCGCAACCCTCCCATTACTTTCGAAACTTTCATTTTTCAGATCGAAATCACAAAAAAACATTACGAAACCCTATACTTTATTTCGAAGAAAGAAATCGAAAGACTTCGGAGGAAGTATGTTTATCATTTCAAGCAAAACGATGCTGAAGAAGGCTCAACAAGAAGGCTACGCCGTCCCCGCGTTTAACATCCACAATCTCGAGACCTTACAGGTTGTCGTGGAAACGGCTGCCGAGCTACGTTCTCCGTTGATCGTCGCCGGAACGCCAGGTACGTTTAGCTACGCTGGTGTAGGTAATATAGTCGCTATCGCCAGCGAGCTGGCCAGAAGCTGGAACCACCCTCTGGCAATTCATCTCGATCACCATGAAAGCGTCAGCGATATTGAAGCGAAAGTCTCCGCAGGGATTCGCTCTGTCATGATCGACGGCTCCCATTTACCGTTTACCGATAACATCGCGTTAGTCAAACGCGTGACGGATTACTGCCACCGCTATGACGTCAGCGTTGAAGCAGAACTGGGACGCCTGGGCGGGCAAGAAGATGATCTGATCGTGGATGGCAAGGATGCACTTTATACCCACCCTGAGCAGGCTCGAGAGTTCGTAGAAAAAACAGGTATCGACTCACTGGCAGTCGCCATTGGCACTGCCCATGGCTTGTACACCGCAGAACCAAAACTGGACTTTGAACGGTTAGCGGAAATTCGTCAATGCGTTGATATTCCTTTAGTTTTACATGGCGCTTCCGGCCTGCCCCCTCAGGATATTAAACGCGCAATCACTCTCGGGATCTGCAAAGTCAACGTCGCTACCGAACTCAAAATCGCCTTTGCTGACGCACTCAAAAACTACCTGAGCGCCCACATCGATGCGAACGATCCACGGCACTACATGGTGCCAGCAAAAACAGCGATGAAAGAGGTGGTACGTAAAGTCATTGCCGACTGCGGCTGCGAAGGAAAGCTGTAAGTCCTTCATTAATTTGAATTGCACGGGTGCTGACAAAGGTTTGTTTTTAAAGCTGGATCACGAAAGATGCTTTTACCCTTTGCCTTCAATCCAAAAATATTATGAAGATAAACAAAAGATATCGGAGATAGAAGTGAAAGAAATAATCTCTCGTCATAAAGCGGGTGAACATTTGGGCATTTGTTCTGTTTGTTCAGCCCATCCGCTGGTGATTGAATCCGCATTACGTTTTGATCTCAATACAGACAGTAAAGTGCTGATCGAAGCGACATCTAATCAGGTAAATCAGTTTGGCGGCTATACCGGGATGAAGCCTGCCGATTTCCGTGACTTTGTGTATAACATTGCAGAACAAGTCGGTTTCCCTCGTGAAAGATTGATTCTCGGGGGCGATCACCTCGGTCCTAACTGCTGGCAAAATGAACCGGCAGCAGAGGCAATGGCGAAATCCGTAGATTTAATTAAAGCTTATGTCGCCGCTGGATTCAGTAAAATCCATCTTGATGCCTCTATGTCCTGTGCTGACGATCCCACACCGCTGGATCCAATGGTTGTCGCCGAGCGCGCCGCTGTGTTATGCCAGGCCGCAGAAGCAACAGCCACTGAAGAACAGAAACGCCAATTAACTTACGTTATAGGGACAGAAGTTCCTGTACCTGGCGGAGAAGCCAGTACTATTGGTACCGTACATGTTACCCGCGAAGAAGATGCTGCCCGTACTCTGGAAACACACCAGGTCGCTTTTCGTGCATTAGGGCTTGAAGAAGCATTAACCCGTGTGATCGCCATTGTCGTCCAGCCAGGCGTAGAGTTTGATCACACACAGATCATTCACTATCAACCACAAGCCGCACAAGCGCTTTCCGCCTGGATCAAAGAGACGCCGATGGTCTACGAGGCGCACTCCACAGATTATCAAACCCGTCAGGCCTATCGTGACCTGGTACGTGACCACTATGCGATTCTGAAAGTCGGTCCCGCGCTGACTTTCGCCCTTCGCGAAGCTATTTTTGCGCTGGCACAAATGGAAAATGAGCTGATCTCTCCGGAACAACGGAGCCGGGTGCTGGAGGTGATTGATGAAGTCATGCTGAATGAGCCGGATTACTGGAAAAAATACTATCGTCCAACCTGGAGCCAGGCGATGGTCGATATTCACTTCAGCTTGTCTGACCGTATTCGCTACTACTGGCCTCATCCGCGCATTCGTCAAAGCGTAGAAAAGTTAATTGCCAACCTGAACGGTGTGGCATTACCGCTGGGGCTAATTAGCCAGTTTATGCCCGTGCAGTTTGAGCGCCTGTCAGAAGGAACGCTCACGGCTACACCACATAATCTGATTATCGACAAAATCCAGGACGTTCTGCGTGCCTATCGCTTTGGCTGCGCGCCAGTTATAGCCTGAAATCTGGAGAATATATGAGCCAACTCTTTGTCCGAACCGGAATTAACTTTAGCTCGTGTCAGCATGCGCTGGTGCACATTGGGGAAGAGATGCTGGCCAAAGGGGTCGTGCATGAAAGCTACCCGCAGGCCCTGATTGAGCGTGAAGCAACCTTTCCAACTGGAATCGCGCTGGAACATCATGCCGTTGCGATCCCGCACTGTGAAGCCGTTCATGCGAAATCGCCAGCTATCTATCTGATTCGCCCAGAGACGCCTGTCAACTTTCAGCAGGCAGATGATGATGAAGAGATAGCGGTCTCTTTAATTATTGCCTTAATCGTTGAGAACCCGACGGCGCAGCTGAAGCTCCTGCGTCGTCTGTTTAGTGAGCTGCAAAACCCGAACACCATTGAAGCATTATTGAATGCGCCAGATGCTGAACTGGCAATGCTCTTTCGGGAAAAAATCCTTGAGTCTGAGCCTTGCGCCCAGGCTTGATAAAAAACTGATAATAAAAGGAATACCCTATGAAACGTAAAGTAATTGTGGCTTGTGGCGGTGCTGTAGCAACTTCAACAATGGCAGCAGAAGAAATTAAAGAACTGTGTGAAGCCAACAATATTCAACTCGACCTGGTTCAGTGCCGGGTAACGGAAATCGAAACCTATATGGATGGAGCAGATCTTATCTGTACCACCGCCCGTGTTGACCGTACTTTTGGCGATATCCCTGTGGTCCACGGCATGCCTTTTGTTTCAGGCGTAGGTATCGAAGCGTTGCAGCAAAAAATACTGACTATCCTCGTGGGGTAACGCCATGTTTAGCGAAATAATGCGTTATATCCTCGATTTAGGTCCAACGGTTATGTTGCCGCTCGTGATCATCATCTTCTCAAAACTATTGGGGATGAAGCTCGGGGATTGTTTTAAATCTGGTCTGCATATTGGGATCGGCTTCGTCGGCATTGGTCTGGTTATTGGCCTGATGCTGGATTCTATCGGGCCTGCCGCAAAAGCAATGGCGGAGCAGTTTCAAATCAACCTGCATGTCATTGATGTTGGTTGGCCGGGTTCATCACCAATGACCTGGGCTTCGCAAATTGCGCTAATTGCGATTCCTGTCGCCATTGGTGTGAATATCCTGATGCTGGTTACCCGCATGACCCGCGTGGTGAACGTCGACATCTGGAATATCTGGCATATGACGTTTACCGGCGCCATGTTACATCTGGCGACGGGCTCATACTGGTTAGGCATCCTGGGCGTTGTCGTTCACGCCGCATTTGTCTACAAACTTGGCGACTGGTTTGCGAAAGACACGCGCGACTTTTTCGGTCTCGAAGGTATTGCCATCCCACACGGCTCATCAGCCTATCTGGGGCCAATAGCGGTCCTGGTTGATACGATCATTGAAAAAATCCCGGGCCTGAATCGCATTCATTTCAGTGCAGATGATGTACAGAAACGCTTCGGTCCTTTTGGTGAGCCAGTCACCGTCGGTTTTGTTATGGGCTTAGTGATCGGCTTGTTAGCCGGGTATGACATCAAAGCAGTATTGCAACTGGCGGTAAAAACTGCTGCCGTCATGCTGCTCATGCCGCGCGTCATTAAACCGATTATGGATGGCTTAACACCTATCGCGAAGCATGCCCGCAAACGCCTGCAGGCGAAATTTGGCGGTCAGGAGTTCTTAATTGGTCTGGATCCCGCATTGCTGCTCGGCCATACGTCGGTGGTTTCCGCCAGCCTGATCTTTATTCCGCTGACCATTCTGATTGCCGTCCTGGTCCCAGGTAATCAGGTTCTGCCCTTCGGCGATCTCGCCACCATTGGTTTCTTTGTTGCCATGGCGGTAGCCGTTCATCAGGGAAATCTGTTCCGCACGCTGATCTCTGGCGTCATCATCATGGGCATCACCTTGTGGATCGCCACCCAGACCATCGGCTTACACACTCAGCTTGCCGCCAACGCCGGGGCACTGAAAGCAGGTGGAATGGTCGCCTCTCTGGACCAGGGGGGCTCGCCGATCACCTGGTTACTGATTCAGCTCTTTACCTGGCAAAACGTCGTGGCGTTTGCAGTTATTGCCATCATTTACTTCGCAGGTGTGCTATTGACCTGGCGCCGGGCACGTAATTTCGTCGCCGCCGAAAAAGCAGCCGCTATCTCAGAAAGCCAGCCCACATCTTAATTTCTGGGGAGCATTTGCTCCCCTTCACATTTCTGGAGACTCTTATGAAATCAGTGGTTATTCACGCTGAGGGAGACGTACGCGTTGAAGAACGTCCCATGCCCCAACTGCAAGCCGATAACGATGTATTGGTCAGGGTGGTTAGTTCAGGACTTTGCGGTTCTGATATCCCGCGTATTTTCTCTCATGGTGCGCATTATTACCCAATAACGCTGGGTCATGAATTTAGCGGTTATGTTGAATCCTACGGCACTGGCGTTACTGATATGCAACCAGGCGACGCCGTTGCCTGTGTGCCGCTGCTCCCCTGCTTCCACTGTCCTCAGTGTGAGCGTGGTTACTTTTCGTTGTGTAAGCAGTATCAGTTTGTCGGTTCACGTAGCGAAGGCGGCAACGCAGAATATGTGGTGGTGAAACGCGCTAATCTGTTCCGCCTGCCTTCAGATATGCCGATTGAAGATGGCGCGTTCATTGAACCCATCACCGTCGGCCTGCATGCGTTTCATTTGGCGCAGGGTTGTGAAGGTAAAAACGTGATTATTGTGGGCGCGGGTACTATCGGTTTACTGGCACTGCAATGCGCCCGCGAACTCGGCGCCAAAAGCATCACGGCAATTGATATCAACCCACAAAAATTGACGTTAGCGAAAGAGTTGGGAGCCACTCACGTATTCAATAGCCGGGAGATGGCCGCGGCGGAAATCTATTCTGCACTGGCCGATATGCAGTTCGATCAGCTTGTACTGGAGACAGCAGGAACACCACAAACCGTAGCCCTGTCTGTAGAAATTGCAGGCCCTCGCGCACAGGTAGCGTTAGTGGGTACATTGCATCAGGACCTGACGCTGACTTCCAGTGTATTTGGCCAAATACTGCGTAAGGAATTAACGATTCTCGGCAGTTGGATGAACTACTCCAGCCCATGGCCAGGAGAGGAGTGGGAAACCGCTGCACGCTTGCTGACCGAAAAACGTTTACAGCTGGAGCCGTTAATTGCCCATAGCGGCGATGCTGACAGTTTTGCCAAAGCGGTAACATCACTCAATGGCGCACCGATGCAGGGAAAAATTCTGCTCAAATTTGCCTGACCTCACGAGCCAGCAACCTGCGCTGGCTCACATTTCCTTTCGAAATTTAGCGTTCACCTTTCGCAATCCTTCGATTAAACTAGTGATAGTTAAATTATCAGGTAAATCAATATGAACTCATTTGAGAGAAGGAACAAAATTGTCGACCTGATTAATACGCAAGGCAGCGTGCTGGTAATGGACCTTTCGAATACCTTTGGTATTTCTGAAGTGACTATTCGCGCCGACCTGCGGTTATTAGAGGAGAAAGGTCTTGTCACCCGTTTTCACGGCGGAGCGGCAAAACCAGGAAGCCACCTGGCTGAAGGCGACAATCAGGAAGTGATATTGGAAGAGCGGTATCAACTTGCCAGCGATCCGAAAAAAAGGATCGCCCAGGCCGCGACCGCAATGGTCGAAGAAGGCATGACCGTCATTCTCGATAGCGGAAGCACCACCTTGCTTATCGCGGAGGCGTTAAACCGAAAAAGTAATATCACCGTTATTACCAATAGCCTACCCGCCGCATTCACGTTGTCGGAAAACAAAGACATTACGCTGGTCGTCTGCGGTGGAACCGTGCGCCATAAAACGCATTCAATGCATGGCACTATCGCTGAACGTTCCCTACAAGGGATCAGCGCTGACCTGATGTTTGTGGGTGCCGATGGGATTGATGCCACAAATGGCATTACGACATTTAACGAAGGCTACTCCATTAGCAGCGTCATGGCAGCTGCCGCACATAAGGTCATCGCGGTGCTGGACGCGACAAAGTTCAATCGCCGTGGCTTTAATCAGGTATTGCCGATGGAGAAGATTAATTGCGTGATAACCGACGATAGCATCAGCAAGCAGGACAAATCAGCGCTGGCTAAAACAGGCGTTGAGTTACTGATCGTTTAGTTTTTTACCCGCCACATCCCGCTTTTCTTCGCACCAACGCGTTGCAACTTTCCTTTTTGCTGCAACGCTTTCAGCGCGTTCTTCCGACAAGCTGGCGATTAATCCAGCCTCTCTTACTCTCCCTGCTGTTCCAGCGCGTGTTTGTACAGCGCATTCTTTTTCACGCCGTGGATTTCAGCAGCCAGCGCGGCGGCCTTTTTCAGCGGCAGTTCGGCCTGCAGCAGCGCCAGGGTTCGCAGCGCATCGGCAGGCAGATCGTCTTCTTGCGCTTTATGCCCTTCAACAATCAGCACCATTTCGCCTTTGCGACGATTTTCATCTTCCTTGACCCACGCCAGCAGCTCGCCAACCGGTGCGCCGTGAATGGTTTCCCAGGTTTTGGTCAGCTCGCGCGCCAGTACCACGTAACGGGATTCGCCCCAAACGGCAACCATGTCTTCCAGGCTATCCAGCAAGCGATGGGTAGATTCATAAAAAATAAGCGTACGCGGCTCTGCCTCAATGGCTTTCATCGCATCACGACGCCCTTTCGATTTGGCCGGCAGAAAACCTTCATAGCAAAAGCGGTCTGAAGGCAGACCAGCAGCACTCAGCGCGGCAATCGCCGCGCAAGGGCCCGGCAGAGGAACAACGCGGATCCCCGCTTCGCGACAGGTGCGCACCAGATGGTAACCAGGATCGTTAATCAGCGGCGTTCCGGCATCGGAAACCAGCGCAATGTTTTGCCCTTCTTTGAGTTTCGCCACCAGCGTTTCCGCTTTTTGTTGCTCATTGTGATCGTGTAACGCAAACAAACGGGCGTTAATCGCGAAGTGTTGTAACAATAATCCGGTATGACGGGTGTCTTCAGCGGCAATCAAATCAACGGCTTGTAAAACTTCGAGCGCTCGTTGGGTAATATCAGCCAAATTTCCTATAGGAGTAGGTACAATAAAGAGTTGGCCTTGAGAATTATCCGCCGATTCGTGTTGTTTCATTGTGTCGTCCGTATTGCCGATTTAATATTGAGCATTGAGTAAAAAAATATCACTGGATACAGTATGGTACCCTCAACATTTTCTCGTTTGAAAGCCGCGCGCGCGCTACCAGTCATTCTGGCTGCACTGATTTTCGCAGGCTGTGGCACCCAGGCGCCAGACCAGAGTGCAGCCCATATGCAGGGCACTGCGCAGGCTGATTCCGGCTTTTATCTGCAACAAATGCAGCAAAGCTCAGATGATAGCAAGACCAACTGGCAATTACTCGCCATTCGTGCACTGCTGAAAGAAGGCAAGAGCCAGCAGGCTACCGAGCTATTCAACCAGCTACCGCAGAAACTCAGCGATACTCAGCGTCGTGAGCAGTCGTTGCTCGCCGTCGAGATCAAGCTCGCGCAGAAAGATATCGCTGGCGCTCAGGCCCTGCTGGATAAACTCACTCCTGCCGATTTCGATCAAAACCAGCAGGCCAGATACTGGCAGGCGCAAATCGACGTCAACCAGGGGCGCCCATCACTGACGCTACTGCGCGCCCTGATCGCCCAGGAACCGCTGCTGCCCGCGAATGCTAAGCAGAAAAACATCGATGCCACCTGGCAGGCGCTGTCATCCATGACCCAGGAACAAGCGCAGGCGCTGGTCATCAATGCGGATGAAAACGTGCTGCAAGGCTGGCTGGATCTCCAGCGCGTCTGGTTCGATAACCGTAACGATCCGGACATGATGAAAGCCGGGATTGCTGACTGGCAGAAACGTTATCCGCAAAACCCGGGCGCAAAAATGCTGCCAACGCAGTTGGTTAACGTCCAGAGCTTTAAGCCCGCCTCCACCAGCAAAATTGCGCTGCTGCTGCCGCTGAACGGTCAGGCCGCTGTATTTGGCCGGACTATTCAGCAAGGCTTTGAAGCAGCGAAAAATATGGGTACTCAACCCGTAGCGGCCCCTGCTGTAGCTGCGCCTGTTGTGGATACAACAACTGCGACGACCACGGAACAGCCGCAAACGACTGACGGTGTTGCCAGCCCTTCTCAGGCGTCAGTCAGCGATCTGACTAACGAGACGCCAGCACAGCCAGAAGCTGCAGCCCCACAGCCAACAGCACCTGCACAGCCAACCACCGCCAGCGCACCGGCGAATCCGTCCGCAGAGCTGAAAATCTACGACACCTCATCACAGCCACTGAACCAAATCCTGACTCAGGTCCAGCAGGATGGCGCCAGCATCGTGGTTGGTCCGCTGTTGAAAAACAATGTTGAAGAGCTGATGAAAAGCAACACGCCATTAAACGTGCTGGCGCTTAATCAGCCGGAGTCGGTGAAAAACCTGCCGAACGTCTGCTACTTCGCTTTGTCGCCAGAAGATGAAGCGCGCGATGCCGCACGCCACATCCGTGAACAAGGAAAACAAGCACCACTGCTGTTGATCCCGCGGAGTTCGTTAGGTGATCGCGTTGCCAATGCCTTTGCTCAGGAATGGCAAAAGCTGGGCGGTGGCGTAGTGTTGCAGCAGAAATTTGGCTCCACCGCCGAGCTGAAAATGGGCGTCAACGGCGGTTCGGGAATTTCCCTGACGGGCAGCCCGGTGGCCTCCTCTGTACCTGCGCAACCTGGCGTGACGATTGGCGGTCTGACGATTCCGGCTGCGCCTACCGATGCCCAAATCACTGGCAGCAGCGGCCGTGTTGATGCCGTGTATATTCTGGCGACGCCGGAAGAAATTGCCTTTATTAAGCCGATGATCGCTATGCGCAACGGCAGCCAGAGCGGTGCAACGCTGTACGCCAGCTCCCGTAGCGCGCAGGGAACTGCTGGCCCGGATTTCCGTCTGGAGATGGAAGGCTTGCAGTACAGCGAAATACCGATGCTGGCAGGTGCTAACGCTCCTCTCATGCAGCAGGCGCTTGACGCGGTTCGTAACGATTACTCACTGGCACGTATGTATGCGATGGGCGTCGATGCCTGGTCACTTGCCAACCACTTCTCGCAAATGCGTCAGGTACAGGGTTTCGAAATTAACGGCAACACCGGGGCCTTAACCGCAACGCCGGATTGTGTGATTAACAGGAAGTTATCATGGCTCAAATACCAGCAAGGACAGGTCGTCCCCGCCAGTTAACGAGCAAACAGACCGGTGATACGTGGGAAACGACTGCGCGTCACTGGCTGGAAAGCAAAGGACTGCGTTTTATCGCCGCTAACGTGCGTGAGCGTGGCGGCGAAATCGACCTGATAATGCGTGAAGGCAACACCACCGTCTTTGTTGAGGTTCGCTATCGGCGCTCGGCCCAGTTTGGCGGCGCAGCGGCGAGTGTGACCCGGAGCAAACAACACAAATTATTACAGACCGCCCGCTTGTGGCTTGCGCGCCACAATGGGAGTTTTGATACTGTGGATTGCCGGTTCGATGTGTTAGCCTTCACCGGAAATGATGTTGAGTGGTTTAAGGACGCGTTCAACGACCGCTCATAGTTGAAGATTCAGAGCCTGGTTCTTAAGGATTAGCGTGTTAGATAGAATTAAAGTCTGCTTTACAGAAAGCATTCAAACTCAGATAGCTGCGGCTGAAGCACTCCCGGATGCGATCTCCCGTGCCGCCATGACGCTGGTTCAGTCCCTGCTCAATGGCAACAAAATTCTCTGTTGTGGTAATGGGACGTCCGCTGCCAACGCACAGCATTTTGCTGCCAGCATGATCAACCGTTTTGAAACAGAACGCCCAAGTTTACCTGCGATTGCACTAAACACTGATAATGTGGTCTTAACTGCGATTGCCAACGATCGCCTGCACGACGAAGTTTATGCAAAACAAGTCCGTGCGCTGGGACATGCAGGTGATGTTCTATTGGCAATTTCTACGCGTGGTAATAGCCGCGATATCGTAAAAGCCGTTGAAGCCGCCGTGACACGCGACATGACAATCGTTGCGTTGACCGGTTATGACGGAGGGGAGCTGGCCGGGTTGTTGGGGCCACAGGATGTTGAAATCCGCATCCCGTCACACCACAGCGCCCGCATTCAGGAAATGCATATGCTGACGGTCAATTGCCTTTGCGATCTCATTGATAACACGCTTTTCCCTCACCAGGATGATTAAGGAGTACACATGAAGGCATTTTCGCCGCTCGCCGTCGTTCTCTCAGCATTGCTGTTACAAGGCTGTGTAGCTGCCGCCGTTGTCGGAACAGCAGCTGTCGGGACGAAAGCAGCAACGGATCCTCGCAGTGTCGGCACCCAGGTAGATGATGGGACCCTGGAATTACGCGTCAATACGGCGTTGTCGAAAGATGCCCAGATCAAGAAAGAAGCGCGCATCAACGTGAGCGCATATCAGGGTAAAGTGCTGCTGGTCGGCCAGTCACCTAATAGCGAACTGTCTGCGCGGGCAAAACAGATTGCGATGGGCGTAGAAGGTACGACTGAGGTCTTTAATGAGATCCGTCAGGGCCAGCCAATCGGTCTGGGCGATGCATCCAACGATACCTGGATAACCACCAAAGTACGTTCCCAGCTACTGACCAGCGATCAGGTGAAATCCTCTAACGTGAAAGTCACCACCGAGAATGGAGAAGTGTTCCTGTTAGGTCTGGTGACCGAACGCGAAGCGAAGGCGGCGGCAGACATCGCCAGCCGGGTAAGCGGCGTGAAACGCGTCACGACGGCCTTTACGTTTATTAAATAATACTGATGCCGGATAGCGACGCATGGGCGTCTTATCCGGCCTACAGGACGTTATCGTTTGTAGGTCGGATAAGCGTCAGCACCATCCGGCATTTTATTTAGCCCTTTCGCGTAACTCGGAAGAGGTCAGGATCGAAACCCCTTCATGCCCAGGCGCCAGCGCTTCTGCCAACATTGCCCGCGCAACATCGCGCGCTTCAATCGACTTCCAGTTACCCGGCAGCAACCGAAATAATGGCGCTAAAAACATTTCATTCGCCCGCTGTTTATCCCGATCACCCAGTAGCATAGAAGGCCGGGCAATCGTCAGCCAGGGCCATTTCTGCGCGATCAGCGCCTGCTCCATTTCACCTTTCACCCGGTTATAAAAAAACGGTGAATTGGCATTAGCGCCCATCGAACTCACCACCAGCATATGCTGGGCCCCCAGCCGACGCCCCGTCAGAGCTGTATCCACTACCAGCGTATAGTCAGCGTGGATAAATGCTTCTTTGCTGCCCGCTTCACGTCGGGTCGTTCCCAGGCAACAAAAGACAATATCGACCGGATCGGTAACCTGCGCCAGAGCATCGGTTAGCTGCGGATCGTGGGGATTATAGATGCCAACCGTATCAGCCAGCGGTCGACGCGTCGGCGCCGTAATGGCATTGATCCGGGGTTCATTCAGTAGCATCCGCAATAAATGTCCACCCACCAGACCCGTTGCACCGGTTATTAACACCTGGCTCATCGTTTATTTTCCCCTGACGCTTCAATCACTCTTTTAACTATAGATCACGTAGCCAGTGCATCTTTTTACCGAAGCCCAGCGTGTTGTCAGTGAATTTGACTTCATCCAGTCGAATCTCCCACACGGGCGCTGGCAACATTCTGGCGACGGGGAAACGGCGGTTGTAGGCGTTACGCGCGGTTTCACTCTCCTGCCCTTCAAGACGGCGAATTTCCCCCTTAAACTGCACGCCACGAATCAGGGCGACCGTTTTGGGCTGACCATTTACCGTGCCGGCAATCGGTGCACACGGTCCCGACATCTGCGCATGGCGCGTTTTATCTTCGGTCAGCACATAGAATGCCATCTTCTGCGCATCAAACAGGTAAAACGCATTGGCGCACCACAATTCACCTTCATGGTGTACACACCAGGTCACGACGTGCTGCTTTGCCAGCCAACGAGTCACCGCAGTCAGTGTTTCCATTTCTGTTCTCTTTTATACTGTAGGCCTGAAAATTATCACGTCGATGGTGACAATGACACCCTGGTATCTGTACCTGATCCGTACCGCTGACAACGCCTTATACACCGGAATAACCACCGATGTGCAGCGCCGCTATAAGCAGCATCAAAGTGGGAAAGGCGCGAAGGCGCTACGTGGAAAGGGGGAACTCACGTTGGCATTTGCGGCGCAGGTCGGCGATCGCTCGCTGGCCCTGCGCATAGAGTATCGGGTCAAGCAGCTTACAAAACGCCAGAAAGAGCGTCTTGTGGAAGGCGAAGGGTTTGAGACTCTACTGAGGAGCCTGCAAACCCCCGACACTTAAAAGCGATTGAAATGGTCGTGATATTCCACCAGGCCAGAGACGCCCTCCAGCGCATCTTCTGCCAGGCGATGCACCTGGAACGCGCTTTCGGTGCCCGGCCAGCGACAACGCAGGTCATGATGCGCTGCCAGCTCAAAGCCAAAGCGGCTGTACAGTGCCGGATCGCCCAGCGTAACCACCGCGGCGTAGCCAAACTCGTTCAGGGAATCGAGTCCTTCATAGACCAGTTGACGCGCCAGGCCCTGTCCCCGGTAGTTTTCATCCACCGCGAGCGGCGCCATGCCGACCCATTGCAGATCTTCACCCTGCACATCGACAGGGCTGAACGCGACGTAACCCACTACCTGACCTTCATCATCGGTAGCAACCAAACCCAGCGTTAAGAAACCATCTTCACGCAGGTCGTGGACTAATTTTGCTTCCGCATCGCTCTCAAATGAACGGCGCAGCAATGCATCAATACCAGGGGCATCAATGGGAATCTCAACTCGAATCAGCATGGCTCACCTACCGAGGTCTGTTTGGTTTCTGGCGACGTTTTCATACCCGCCTCAACAAAATCCGCCAACTGCATCAGCATGACGCGCAACGCTTTAGGCATCAGCTCCAGTTCGATGGCATCCATCAGATTTTTTACGTATAGCCCTAATTCTGTATCACCTTCAATCACCAGGCGACGCTGGAAGAAAAGCGTATCCGGATCCTGTTTACGCGCCGCGATCATCAGCAGATCGCTGGCATCGGCGCTAAAACTGACATCCGCATCTGCATTCTGGCTGACGATCAGTTTATCGTTCTGAACAGAGGTATACCATTTAAGGCCGATGTCACGCACATGAATGCTCAGCCAGCGACCGTCGAGAAACTCCAGCTCCCCATCGGCCAGCGCCTGACTAAACTGCCAGCTCAGGACCTGCTCCAGAACCTGGCGCTTCAGCGCAAAGGGCGTCAGTTTAACCGGTACACTCATCAGAGAAGGACCTAAATGTACTAAGCGTGAACGCAGTTTATCCAACACGAGCTTTACTCCCTGTTTCAATAGTCCTGCTATTTTGCCATATCAAATAAACGACATAGCGGCATAAATCAACAATTCGCTACGAAATTGTTACCTCTTTATTAGTGTCACCAATACGACTTTAACTGCCTCAAATCAAAAATTGTCTCAGCAAGGTTAACTAAAATCCCTCTTCGTTAACATTTCTGCGCCCTACATGGCGCAACGTTCAGGATAAATTATGGAGCTGCTCTGCCCTGCCGGAAACCTCCCGGCGCTTAAGGCGGCCATCGAGAACGGCGCTGATGCTGTCTACATCGGGCTGAAAGATGATACCAACGCCCGTCATTTCGCCGGCCTTAATTTTACCGAGAAAAAATTGCAGGAAGCGGTGAGTTTCGTTCATCAACATCGCCGTAAGCTGCACATTGCGATTAACACCTTTGCCCATCCGGATGGGTATGTACGCTGGCAACGTGCCGTGGATATGGCGGCACAACTGGGTGCGGATGCGCTGATCCTCGCCGACCTCGCCATGCTTGAGTATGCCGCAGAGCGCTACCCGCATATTGAGCGCCATGTCTCTGTTCAGGCATCTGCAACCAATGAAGAGGCAATTAATTTCTACCATCGCAACTTTGACGTTGCGCGGGTCGTACTGCCACGCGTGCTGTCGATTCATCAGGTGAAGCAATTAGCCCGCGTAACCCCAGTTCCGTTAGAAGTGTTTGCCTTCGGCAGTCTGTGCATTATGGCAGAAGGCCGTTGCTATCTTTCGTCCTATCTGACAGGCGAGTCTCCTAACACGGTTGGTGCCTGCTCCCCTGCTCGCTTTGTGCGCTGGCAACAGACCCCGCAAGGGCTGGAATCCCGCCTAAACGAAGTTCTGATCGATCGCTATCAGGATGGAGAAAACGCCGGTTATCCGACGTTATGCAAAGGCCGCTATCTGGTTGATGGCGAACGCTATCATGCACTGGAAGAGCCCACCAGTCTGAACACGCTGGAACTGCTGCCCGACTTACTGGCCGCCAATATTGCTTCGGTCAAAATCGAGGGACGTCAGCGCAGCCCGGCTTATGTCAGCCAGGTGGCGAAAGTGTGGCGTCAGGCGATCGACCGCTGTATGGCCGACCCGCAACACTACGCCCCGCAGGACGCGTGGATGGAAACGCTCGGTTCAATGTCCGAAGGCGCGCAGACCACGCTTGGCGCGTATCACCGTAAATGGCAGTGAGAGAAGCAATGAAATATTCCTTAGGGCCGGTGCTGTGGTACTGGCCGAAAGAAACGCTGGAAGATTTTTATCAGCAGGCCGCCGTAAGCCAGGCCGACGTTATCTATCTTGGCGAAGCGGTATGCAGTAAACGTCGCGCCACCAAAGTGGGCGACTGGCTGGATATGGCGAAATCACTCGCGGGCAGCGGTAAACAGGTGGTGCTCTCTACGCTGGCGCTGGTGCAAGCTTCCTCTGAGCTGGGAGAACTGAAGCGCTATGTTGAAAATGGCGACTTCCTGGTGGAAGCCAGCGATCTCGGCGTGGTAAACATGTGCGCCGAGCGCAAGCTGCCGTTTGTCGCAGGACATGCGCTCAACTGCTACAACGCGGTAACCCTGCGTTTGCTGCTCAAGCAGGGCATGACGCGCTGGTGTATGCCGGTTGAGCTGTCCCGTGACTGGCTGGTAAACCTGCTCAACCAGTGTGATGAGCTGGGTATTCGCAATCAGTTTGAAGTCGAGGTGCTGAGCTACGGGCATCTGCCGCTGGCGTACTCTGCTCGCTGCTTTACCGCGCGTTCCGAAGATCGGCCAAAAGACGAATGTGAAACCTGCTGCATCAAATACCCCAACGGGCGTGATGTGCTGTCGCAGGAAAATCAGCAGGTCTTTGTCCTCAACGGGATCCAGACCATGAGCGGCTATGTTTACAACCTCGGCAACGAGCTGACATCGATGCAGGGTCTGGTTGATATTGTGCGTCTGTCCCCTTCAGGCACTGAAACATTCGCCATGCTCGACGCCTTCCGCGCCAATGAAAATGGCACGGCCCCATTACCCCTTGCCGCCCACAGTGACTGCAACGGCTACTGGAAGCGACTGGCTGGTCTGGAGCTGCAGGCGTAAAAAAGCTCACTTTGTTAACAACGGTAATCAAATTTTAATGCAGTATTAAAAGATTAACCGGTAACAAAGTGAGCCGTTATGACTGACAAAACTATTCCGTTCTCGGTGCTGGATCTGGCGCCGATCCCTGAAGGTTCTTCGGCAAAAGAGGCCTTCACACACTCGCTTGATCTCGCACGACTGGCCGAAAAGCGCGGCTACCACCGCTACTGGCTGGCAGAACATCACAACATGACCGGCATCGCCAGCGCCGCAACTTCAGTGCTGATTGGCTATCTGGCTGCTAATACCACCACGCTGCATCTCGGTTCCGGTGGCGTTATGCTGCCCAACCATTCGCCACTGGTGATCGCCGAGCAGTTCGGTACCCTGAATACACTGTATCCGGGACGCATCGATCTTGGGCTTGGCCGCGCACCGGGGAGCGATCAGCCAACGATGCGTGCGCTGCGCCGCCACATGAGCGGTGATATCGATAACTTCCCACGCGACGTAGCTGAACTGGTGGACTGGTTCGACGCCCGCGATCCTAACCCTCATGTGCGCCCGGTTCCCGGTTACGGCGAGCAGATCCCGGTCTGGTTATTAGGCTCCAGCCTGTACAGCGCACAGCTGGCGGCCCAGCTCGGCCTGCCGTTTGCCTTCGCCTCGCACTTTGCTCCGGATATGCTGCATCAGGCGCTGCATCTGTATCGCACCCAGTTCAAACCCTCAGCGCGGCTGGCAAAGCCGTATGCGATGGTGTGCATCAACATCATTGCCGCTGACAGCAATCGCGACGCCGAGTTTCTTTTCACCTCCATGCAGCAGGCGTTTGTGAAACTGCGTCGTGGCGAAACGAGCCAGCTACCGCCGCCGGTAGAGAATATGCATCAGTTGTGGTCCGCTTCTGAGCAATACGGCGTACAACAGGCGCTGAGCATGTCGCTGGTCGGTGATAAGGCAAAAGTGCGGCACGGTCTCGACGCTATTTTGCGTGAAACCCAGGCCGATGAGATTATGGTTAACGGCCAGATTTTCGATCATCAGGCGCGGCTACATTCGTTTGATTTGGCGATGCAGGTGAAAGAAGAGTTGCTGGGGTAGTACGTTGTTTTGCCCGGTGGCGCTTCGCTTACCGGGCCTACAGGATCAAGTAGGCCGGATAAGGCACAGCCGCCATCCGGCACAACAACGTTACTGATAAACCGGTAACAGATTAAAGCTCGACAGAATATGGATAATCGCGTTGCCGATACCAAATACCAGGATCAGCGCAATCATCGGCTTGCCGCCCCAGACGCGGAATTTCGGGCTACCGAAACGCTCGCGGGATTTACGGGCCAGCAGCGCCGGAACAATGGCAGCCCAGATAGTTGCCGCGAGTCCTGCATAGCCAATGGCGTACAGGAAACCGTTCGGCCACAGCAATCCACCCACAATTGGCGGGACAAACGTCAGCAATGCCGTTTTAAAACGCCCCATCGCCGAGTCATCAAAGCCAAACAGATCCGCCAGATAGTCAAACAGACCGAGCGTGACGCCGAGGAATGAACTCGCCACCGCAAAGTTAGAGAACACCACCAGCAGCAGATCCAGACTGCGGCTGTTTAGTACGCCGCTCAGCGCCTGTACCAGCACATCAATGTTACCGCCCTGCTGCGCAATACCGATAAACTCCGGACGTGGAATATTCCCCATCGTTCCCAGTAACCATACGGTATACAGCACCAGCGCCAGCAACGTGCCATACACCAGACACTTCACAATGGTTTTCGGATCTTTACCGTAGTACTTCATCAGGCTCGGGACGTTACCATGGTAGCCGAACGACGCCAGACAAAACGGCAGCGTCATCAACAGGTACGGCGTATACGAAGCGTTGCTCTGCGCCACGTTAAACAGTGTTGCGGGCTGCACGTGCCCCAGCAGACTGCCGAAGGTCAGGAAAAAGGTAATCACCTTTGCGCCCAGCACAATCGCCGTCATGCGGCTAACCGCTTTGGTGCTTAACCACACCACAAATGCCACCAACAGCGCAAAGCCAAGACCCGCCGCGCGCGCCGGAACATTCAGCGACATCTCCGAGAAGGTGTGATGCAGAATCGACCCGCTCGCTGAGATATACGCGTAGGTCAGGATATAGAGAACGAAAGCAATCGAGATGCCGTTCACCACGTTCCAGCCTTTGCCCAGCAGATCTTTCGTGATGGTGTCAAAACTGGAGCCAATGCGGTAATTGAGGTTAGCTTCGAGGATCATCAGTCCGGAATGCAGCATACAGAACCAGGTGAAGATCAGCGCCGCCATTGACCAGAAAAACCACGCCCCGGACATGACCACTGGCAGAGAAAACATCCCCGCGCCAATAATGGTGCCGCCGATAATCACCACGCCGCCGAGCAGCGAGGGTGACGTTTGGGTGGTGGTTAGTGTTGCCATTTAGCCATCTCTCCAGTCATTTATATTGTGACTACATCTCAATGTGCTGCACTGTACCAGTACACGAGTACAAATGAAATAAAAAAAGCCCCGATTGTTGAGATCGGGGCTGTATATATTACTTTACGCTTTTATACCGTAAGGCTTATGCGTCACCGCCGAAACGACGACGACCAGCGGAGTCATCACGACGCGGAGCAGAAGAATCGTCACGACGCGGACCACGGTTGCCTTCACGACGTTCGCCGCTGAAACGACGACCATCGCCACGACCGCCTTCACGACGTTCACCGCTAAAGCCACGACCTTCGCCACGACCGCCTTCACGACGCTCGCCGCTGAAACGGCCACCGCCACGACGCTCACCACCGGTGTGCGGAACTGCATCGCCAACCAGCTGCATATTCATCGGCTTGTTCAGGATGCGAGTACGGGTAAAGTGCTGCAGCACGTCGCCCGGCATACCTTTCGGCAGCTCGATGGTGGAGTGGGAAGCAAACAGCTTGATGTTACCGATGTAACGGCTGCTGATATCGCCTTCGTTAGCAATCGCGCCAACGATATGACGAACTTCAACACCGTCATCACGGCCCACTTCAATGCGGTACAGCTGCATATCGCCAACGTCACGACGTTCACGACGCGGACGATCTTCACCACCACGGTCATTACGCGGGCCACGATCGTTGCGGTCACGCGGACCACGATCGTCACGGTCGCGGAATTCGCGTTTCGGACGCATCGGCGCATCTGGCGGCAGGATCAGCGGACGTTCGCCCTGAGCCATTTTCAGCAGTGCGGCTGCCAGCGTTTCGATATCCAGCTCTTCTTCCGGCTGCATTTTCGCCAGCAGAGCACGGTACTGATCCAGATCGCTGCTTTCCAGCTGCTGCTGTACTTTAGCGGCGAATTTTTCCAGACGGCGTTTGCCCAGCAGTTCTGCGTTCGGCAGTTCTACTTCCGGAATCGTCAGCTTCATGGTGCGTTCGATGTTACGCAGCAGACGACGCTCGCGGTTCTCAACGAACAGCAGCGCACGGCCAGCACGACCCGCACGACCAGTACGGCCGATACGGTGAACGTAAGACTCGGAATCCATCGGGATGTCGTAGTTAACAACCAGGCTGATACGCTCAACGTCCAGGCCACGGGCCGCAACGTCGGTTGCAATCAGAATATCCAGGCGGCCATCTTTCAGACGTTCCAGAGTCTGCTCACGCAGGGACTGGTTCATGTCGCCGTTCAGTGCAGCGCTGCTATAACCGCTACGCTCCAGCGCTTCTGCCACTTCCAGGGTCGCATTTTTGGTACGAACGAAGATAATCGCCGCATCAAAATCTTCTGCTTCCAGGAAACGCACCAGCGCTTCATTTTTACGCATGCCCCATACAGTCCAGTAGCTCTGGCTGATGTCAGGACGCGTGGTAACGCTGGACTGAATGCGTACTTCCTGCGGCTCTTTCATAAAGCGGCGGGTAATACGACGAATCGCTTCCGGCATAGTCGCAGAGAACAGAGCGGTCTGATGACCTTCCGGGATCTGCGCCATGATGGTTTCAACGTCTTCGATGAAGCCCATACGCAGCATTTCGTCTGCTTCGTCCAGTACCAGACCGCTCAGTTTAGAGAGGTCCAGAGTCCCACGCTTCAGGTGATCCAGCAGACGGCCCG
Organism: Citrobacter sp. wls716; assembly: GCF_005280975.1. Classification (NCBI taxonomy): domain Bacteria; kingdom Pseudomonadati; phylum Pseudomonadota; class Gammaproteobacteria; order Enterobacterales; family Enterobacteriaceae; genus Citrobacter; species Citrobacter sp. wls716. The sequence continues at coordinate 116,302 of NZ_SZWX01000051.1, read as the reverse complement.
GCGTACCGACGACGATCTGTGGTCCCTGACGCAGGGCACGTAATTGCACGTCATAACGCTGGCCGCCGTACAGGGCAACCACGTTCACGCCGCGCATGTGTTTAGAGAAATCCGTCATGGCTTCTGCAACCTGAACCGCCAGTTCGCGGGTCGGTGCCAGCACCAGAATCTGAGGTGCCTTCAGCTCAGGATCAAGATTGTTGAGCAGCGGTAAAGAGAACGCTGCAGTTTTGCCGCTACCTGTCTGGGCCATACCCAGAACATCGCGACCGCCCAGCAGATGCGGAATGCACTCTGCCTGGATTGGAGATGGTTTTTCGTAACCCAGATCGTTAAGGGCTTCAAGGATAGGAGCCTTCAGGCCCAGATCTGCAAAAGTGGTTTCGAATTCAGCCATGTAGTACGTGTGCCTCAAAATTAATGGCGGCCAGTCTACATAACTCATCATGAAATTGATCTGCAATTTTCATTGAAAAGTGTGAACCGGCTCAAAGTAGGTGTATTAACGAACAACAACGCCCTCACCCGTGAAGGTGATGGCAATCAAAAAAGATTACGGGCTGATGTGTACGTCAGCTATTGCTGGTCCGATTCTGCCAGGTCATCTTGGTCCTGGCCCAGGAGCGATAATTCCAACAATGCGTATCGGTGCTCAACAAAGTTATGAACGTTGTTAGCCACCGCCAGTTTGAACAATGCCGTAGCGTTGTCCAAATCCCCCAGACTTAGGTAGTACTTACCTAAATAGAAGTTGGTTTCACTGAGATGCTCAGCGAGCGAGGTGTTATCCGTTGCGTCCGCCTTCAGGCGTTCCATCAGCGTTGCTTCGCTAATGTTGCCCAGGTAGAACTCGACAATGTTCCATCCCCATTGCTCTTTATCCGATTTCTCAAAGCGTTGCTTTAACGCTTCTTTAGCCTGCTTCTCATCGAGCTTCTGCTCGGCGAGATAAAGCCACAGACTACGGAAAGGATCATTGGGATCGTCTTGATAAAACGCTAGCAGATCATCTTGCGCTAACTTGTCGCGACCGCCGTAATACAATGCGATACCGCGATTTAAGTGCGCGTAGTTGTAAGTTGGATCAAGCTCAAGTACAGAATCAAACGCTTCATAGGCAGCATCAAAATTGCCTGCCTGCGTTAAATATATACCTAAGTAATTGAATACTTCAGGCATATCTGGTCGGATTGCCAGCGCTTGTGAAAAATCATTTCGCGCCAGTGCCCTCAGACCGAGACTATCATACAACACTCCGCGCTCATATAAAAGCTGTGCGCGTTCGTCATCGGTTAAAGCCCGACTGGCAAGAATTTGTTCCATACGTGCCAGAATCACTTCCTGCTGTAAAGTCGGTTGCAATGGTACTGCGAGGACTTCACTCTTACGCCAGGTGGAATTACTGCATCCAGCCAGCGTGAGTGCTGTCGCAACGAAACACCAGCGCAAAAAAGGCTTCATTTCCCACTCCCGAAGACAACGATTGAATGAACGTCCAGGTTCCCCGGTTGCTAACAAGGCATCCTGCCGGGTTAAAGGCCCTCCGCTCTCACGGAGGGCAATGGCAACCTTACTCGCCCTGGCTTGCCGGAGCTTCCGGTTCGCCTGCAGGCTGAGACTGCTCAGTTGCTTCTTTAATGCTCATACGTACACGGCCCTGGCGATCAACTTCCAGAACTTTGACCGGTACTTCCTGGCCCATCTGCAGGTAATCGGTCACTTTCTCAACGCGCTTATCAGCGATCTGAGAGATGTGTACCAGGCCTTCTTTACCGCCACCGATGGCAACGAATGCGCCAAAGTCAACGATACGGGTCACTTTACCATTGTAGATACGGCCTACTTCGATCTCTGCGGTGATCTCTTCGATACGGCGGATAGCATATTTCGCTTTTTCGCCGTCGGTCGCAGCAATCTTCACGGTACCATCATCTTCGATTTCAATGGTGGTGCCGGTTTCTTCGGTCAGAGCACGGATAACAGAACCGCCTTTACCGATAACGTCTTTGATCTTGTCCGGGCTGATCTTGATGGTGTGGATACGCGGAGCAAATTCAGAGATATCGCCACGCGGTGCGTTGATCGCTTGTTCCATCACACCCAGGATGTGCAGACGCGCACCTTTAGCCTGGTTCAGAGCAACCTGCATGATTTCTTTGGTGATACCTTCAATTTTGATATCCATCTGCAGTGCAGAGATACCGTCGCGGGAACCCGCCACTTTGAAGTCCATATCGCCCAGGTGGTCTTCGTCGCCCAGGATGTCAGACAGAACAACATAGTTGTCGCCTTCTTTCACCAGCCCCATCGCGATACCCGCAACGGCGGCTTTGATTGGCACGCCTGCGTCCATCAGCGCCAGGGAAGCGCCACATACGGAAGCCATAGAAGAAGAACCGTTAGATTCGGTGATTTCAGAAACCACACGCACGGTGTACGGGAATTTATCCAGTTCCGGCATCACTGCCAGTACGCCACGTTTCGCCAGACGACCGTGACCAATCTCACGACGCTTCGGAGAACCGACCATACCGGTTTCACCTACGCAGTACGGAGGGAAGTTGTAGTGGAACAGGAAGTTGTCAGTACGCTCGCCCATCAGTTCGTCGAGGTTCTGTGCATCACGAGTGGTGCCCAGGGTCGCGGTAACCAGCGCCTGAGTTTCGCCACGGGTGAACAGTGCGGAACCGTGGGTACGCGGCAGAACGCCAGTACGCACGTCCAGACCACGGATCATGTCTTTTTCACGGCCATCGATGCGCGGCTCGCCTGCCAGTACGCGGCTACGAACAACGTTTTTCTCGATAGCGTGCAGAATTTCACCCAGCTCGTTAGCGTCCAGGGTTTCGTCTTCAGCCACCAGGGTCGCGATGGTTTCAGATTTGATTACGTCAACCTGAGCATAACGCTCTTGTTTGTCGGTGATGCGGTAAGCGTCGCTCAGGCGAGCTTCTGCCAGTGCGGCAACGCGCGCGTTCAGCGCTTCATTGACGGCTTCTGGCTGCCAGTCCCAACGAGGTTTGCCAGCTTCTTTCGCCAGCTCGTTGATGGCCTGAATCACAACCTGCTGCTGTTCGTGACCGAACACAACAGCGCCCAGCATCTGGTCTTCGCTCAGCAGTTCAGCTTCGGATTCAACCATCAGTACGGCAGCTTCTGTACCGGCAACAACCAGGTCCAGCTTGCTTTCTTTCAGTTCGTCCTGAGTCGGGTTCAGTACGTACTGGTCATTGATGTAACCAACACGTGCAGCACCGATCGGGCCGTTGAATGGGATGCCAGACAGCGTCAGCGCAGCAGATGCACCAATCATGGCCACGATGTCCGGGTTAACCTGCGGGTTAACGGAAACAACGGTGGCGATAACCTGAACTTCGTTAACGAAGCCTTCCGGGAACAGCGGACGAACCGGGCGGTCAATCAGACGCGCAATCAGGGTTTCGCCTTCGCTCGGACGGCCTTCACGACGGAAGAAGCTACCTGGGATACGGCCAGCAGCGTAGGTACGCTCCTGATAGTTAACGGTCAGCGGGAAGAAATCCTGGCCTGGTTTCGCTTTTTTCTGGCCAACAACGGTAACAAATACCGCAGTGTCATCCATGCTAACCATAACAGCGGCAGTCGCCTGACGCGCCATCATGCCGATTTCCAGCGTAACGGTATGCTGACCGTACTGGAATTTACGAACGATCGGATTAAGCAAAATAATATCCTTTCTCTATTTTTTGACGGCACATTTTTGCGCCATCGTTAATACCCGATCTTCTGCGCATCCTCGCGACTAATGACAACCCTAACCCATAAGCATGAGTAAAGCCTCTCATTAGCCGCGCGAACCTCTGCAACGGAAGATCATTCATAGCAACAATACATTAGTTTCCAGCGAATTGCTGCCGTCTGCTGGAAAAAAGGGGCCATGAAGGCCCCCTCTTTCTGAAACTCGAAAGAATTAGCGACGCAGACCCAGACGCTCGATCAGCGCGGTGTAACGTGCAACATCTTTACGTTTCAGGTAGTCGAGCAGTTTACGACGCTGAGAAACCATGCGCAGCAGACCACGACGGCTGTGGTGATCTTTTTTGTGCTCTGCAAAGTGGCCCTGCAGGTGGTTAATCTGTGCAGTCAACAGTGCAACCTGAACATCGGTAGAACCGGTGTCGTTTGCATCACGACCAAACTCAGAAACGATTTTAGCGGTAGCTTCAGTACTTAGAGACATTTTAAAACTCCAAAGTGTTAAGAATGAAAGGATGCCGATCTCTAATTCAGCTATCCCAGTGTATACACTTCATCCTTCAAGCTGACTCTGCGTTGGCTGCGTCCGCTCACCTCAGTCACTTACCTGAGTAAGCTCCTGAGGATTCTCAGACTTGCCGCCTTGATGCAGCTTGAATGATTTTGTGTATACGCCACGCAGATTGTTAAACAATTCACGCGACGTTAAGCGGCAGTATTCTACTCGCAGCGCCCTTTTATCGCAAGACAGAGAGCGCTATGCAGGATACTCAACCACCAGGCGGCGGGGAGCAACACGACCTTCATCGTCCATTTCCCCCATGCCGATAAACTTGCCTTCATCACCTTCCGTCACGCGCACCAGTCCTTCCAGCGGCGCACCTGACGTCCGTACCGGATTACCATTTTTAAAGTAAACCGACGATGTTAAAGGTAAATTAACTACCGGATAGTCTGATGCCGGACTGTCCATTGGCATCAGCAAAGGATCAAGCAACTGCGCCGCCGGAATATTTTGCTGTTCTGCCTGCTCAACCAGTTCACGCAGATGCTCCAGCGTGACCATACGATCCACCGGATACTTGCTGACCGTCAGACGACGCAGATACGTTACGTGCGCGCCGCAGCCCAGCTTCTCACCGAGATCGTCAACGATGGTGCGAATATAGGTGCCTTTGGAGCAGTGAACTTCCAGCTCCAGCTCGTTACCTTCGTGGCGAATAAACAGCAGCTCATAGACGGTAATCGGGCGCGCTTCACGCGGCACTTCAATGCCCTGACGCGCATATTCGTACAGCTTCTTACCCTGATACTTCAGCGCCGAATACATTGACGGGATCTGCTCGATATCGCCGCGGAAAGTCTCCAGCGCGCTTGCAAGCTGCTCAGCGGTGAAGGTTACCGGACGTTCCTGCACGATTTGTCCATCAGCATCCGAGGTGTCAGTACGCTGGCCCAGACGGGCAACCACACGATAGCGTTTATCAGAATCCAGCAAATACTGTGAAAACTTCGTCGCTTCACCGAGGCAAATCGGCAGCATGCCTGTCGCCAGCGGATCCAGCGCGCCGGTATGTCCCGCGCGGTTGGCATTGTAGATGCGCTTTACTTTTTGCAGTACATCATTGCTGGACATGCCTTGCGGTTTGTCCAGCAGCAGAACACCGTGAATGTCGCGACCACGACGACGAGGACGACTCATCAGTCCTCCTTGCTGTCGTCCGCTGGGTTCACACGACGCTCATCGTCATGTTTCACCACGCTGGTCACCAGGTTGGACATGCGCATCCCTTCTACCAACGAGTTGTCGTAAAAGAAGGTCAACTCAGGCACGATACGCAGACGCATGGCTTTACCCAGCAGAGAGCGGATAAAACCAGAAGCTTCCTGCAGCGCCTTAATACCATTTTTAACGGCAGCTTCGTCCTGGTCGTTCAGGAACGTCACGAATACTTTGGCATACGCCAGATCACGGGACATCTCAACACCAGACACGGTAGTCATCATGCCCACGCGTGGGTCTTTGATTTCGCGCTGCAGGATGAGTGCGATTTCTTTCTGCATCTCCTGCGCGACGCGCTGCGGGCGACCAAATTCTTTCGCCATAATAAATTCTCCAGAATAAAGACAAAAAAGGGGCAATAAGCCCCTTTTTAAATTTCTTGCCGGGTGGCGCTTCGCTTACCCGGCCTACGCTTAATCATCTTCTCAGGATTTTGGGCTGCAAGTTGCGGCCCAAAAGACGACGAAGATTATGCGATGGTACGTTTGATCTCAATGATCTCGAACACTTCGATCATATCGCCAACGCGAACGTCGTTGTAGTTCTTAACGCCGATACCACATTCCATGCCGTTACGGACTTCGTTGACATCATCTTTGAAGCGGCGCAGGGATTCCAGCTCACCTTCATATATAACCACGTTGTCGCGCAGTACGCGGATTGGGTTGTGACGTTTAATCGTACCTTCGGTAACCATACAGCCTGCGATAGCGCCGAATTTCGGTGATTTGAACACATCACGCACTTCAGCCAGACCAATGATCTGCTGTTTCAGCTCCGGAGACAGCATGCCGCTCATCGCTGCTTTCACTTCGTCGATCAGATGATAGATGACGGAGTAGTAACGCAGATCCAGGCTTTCAGATTCGATAACTTTACGTGCAGATGCATCAGCACGGACGTTGAAGCCAACCAGAATCGCGTTGGATGCCGCTGCCAGAGTCGCGTCGGTTTCGGTGATACCACCTACGCCAGAACCAATGATCTTCACTTTGACTTCGTCGGTAGACAGTTTCAGTAAAGAGTCAGAAATCGCTTCGACAGAACCCTGCACGTCGGCTTTCAGGACGATGTTCACTTCGTGAACTTCACCATCAGTCATGTTAGCGAACATGTTTTCAAGTTTAGATTTCTGCTGACGAGCCAGTTTAACTTCACGGAATTTGCCCTGACGATACAGTGCAACTTCACGGGCTTTCTTCTCGTCACGAACGACAGTAACTTCGTCACCTGCAGCCGGAACACCGGACAGACCGAGGATTTCCACCGGAATGGATGGACCTGCTTCCAGGACTTCCTGACCCAATTCGTTACGCATCGCACGAACGCGACCGTATTCGAAGCCACAGAGTACGATGTCGCCTTTGTGCAGCGTACCTTCACGCACCAGTACGGTAGCAACCGGACCACGACCTTTATCCAGGAAGGATTCGATAACCGCACCGCTCGCCATACCTTTACGCACAGCCTTCAGTTCCAGAACTTCAGCCTGCAGCAGGATAGCATCCAGCAGCTCATCGATACCGGTACCCGCTTTCGCAGAAACGTGAACGAACTGGCTCTCGCCGCCCCACTCTTCCGGCATGATGCCGTACTGGGACAGTTCGTTTTTAACGCGATCAGGATCCGCTTCTGGTTTATCGATCTTGTTGACTGCAACCACTACCGGCACACCTGCCGCTTTCGCGTGCTGGATTGCTTCGATAGTCTGCGGCATCACGCCGTCATCTGCTGCAACAACCAGAACCACGATATCCGTTGCCTGAGCACCACGAGCACGCATGGAGGTAAACGCGGCGTGACCCGGGGTATCCAGGAAGGTGATCATACCGTTGTCAGTTTCAACGTGGTACGCACCGATGTGCTGAGTAATGCCGCCTGCTTCGCCAGAGGCCACTTTCGTGGAACGAATGTAGTCCAGCAGAGAGGTTTTACCGTGGTCAACGTGACCCATGATGGTGACTACCGGTGCGCGCGGTTCAGCCGCAGCGCCGGTATCACGGTCGCTCATTACTGCTTCTTCCAGCTCGTTTTCACGACGCAGGATAACTTTGTGGCCCATCTCTTCGGCAACCAGCTGTGCGGTTTCCTGGTCGATGACCTGGTTGATGGTCGCCATTGCACCCAGTTTCATCATCGCTTTGATGACCTGAGAGCCTTTAACTGCCATCTTATTCGCCAGATCGCCAACGGTGATGGTTTCGCCGATCACAACGTCACGGTTAACGGCCTGAGCTGGCTTCTGGAAGCCCTGCTGCAGAGCGGAACCTTTACGCTGCTTACCGCCTTTACCACCGCGAACCGCGGCACGCGCTTCTTCACGGTCAGCTTTAGATTCAGCGTGTTTGTTGCCTTTCTTCGCCGGACGCGCTGCTTTCGTGCTGCGAGTACGACCACGGCCGCCTTCGACTTCACGATCGTTCTCGTCTTCAGCCTGGCGAGCGTGCTGGGAAGTGGTGACGTGATAATCGCTGGTATCTTCAACAGGTTCAGCGTTATTCACACCATTTTTCTCATTTTCTTCCGCCATACGGCGAGCTTCTTCCGCTACGCGGCGCGCTTCTTCTTCAAGCTTGCGACGTGCTTCTTCTTCCGCTTTACGCTTCAGTTCAGCGGCTTCATTTTCACGGCGGGCTTTTTCGGCCTGGGCGGTTTTAGTCATATCGTCGGTCTGTTGATTGCTCACTTTGTCTTTTTCCGCAGCTTCACGTTTCGCTTTATCAGCGGCTTCACGCTTAGCTTGTTCTGCGGCCTCACGTTCGGCTTTTTGTTGCGCCTCGCGTTTGGCAGCTTCTTCTGCCTCACGACGGGCTTGCTCTTCCGCTTCACGCTGCGCCTGCTCTTCCGCGGCAAGGCGTTCAGCCTCTTGCGGATCGCGTTTCACAAAGGTGCGTGTCTTGCGGACTTCGATTTGTACCGATTTGCTTTTTCCACCGGTACCTGGAATATTGAGAGTACTGCGCGTTTTACGCTGCAATGTCAACTTATCCGGCGCTGAGCCGTTTTCACGGTTCAGGTGCGCCAGTAAGGTTTGTTTCTCTTGTGCGGATACAGAGTCGTCAGCAGACTTCGGGATACCTGCATCAGCAAATTGCTGTACCAGGCGATCCACGGAGGTCTGTATCTCTGCAGCCAGTGTTTTTACGGTTACATCTGTCATACTGTTCCTTCCTGCTACAGTTTATTACGCTTCGTCGCCGAACCAGCAAATATTACGGGCAGCCATAATCAGCTCACCGGCTTTTTCGTCGGTCAACCCTTCGATATCAGCCAGATCATCAATGCCCTGTTCAGCGAGATCTTCCAGCGTACAAACACCACGGGCAGCCAGTTTGAAGGCCATCTCACGATCCAATCCTTCCAGATTCAGCAGATCGTCAGCCGGTTTGTTATCACCGAGGCTTTCTTCCTGGGCCAGTGCCAGAGTGGTCAGTGCGTTTTTAGCACGCTCGCGCAGCGCTTCAACGGTCTGTTCATCCAGGCCGTCGATTTCCAGCAGCTCTTTCATTGGCACGTAGGCCAGTTCTTCCAGCGTCGCAAACCCTTCTTCCACCAGAACGGTCGCGAAATCTTCGTCGATATCGAGATATTTGGTGAAGGTGTCAATGGCTGCATGTGCTTCAGCCTGATGCTTCGCCTGCAGGTCATCAACGGTCATCACGTTGAGTTCCCAACCGCTCAGTTGTGAAGCCAGGCGGACGTTCTGACCATTACGTCCAATCGCCTGCGCCAGGTTACCGGCTTCAACCGCGATATCCATGGTGTGTTTGTCTTCATCCACCACGATAGAAGCGACGTCTGCTGGCGCCATTGCGTTAATCACGAATTGCGCCGGGTTATCATCCCACAGGACGATATCAATACGCTCGCCGCCCAGTTCGGTAGAAACCGCCTGAACGCGCGCACCGCGCATACCAACACACGCGCCGACCGGATCAATACGCTTGTCGTTGGTCTTAACGGCGATTTTCGCACGCGATCCTGGATCGCGAGCTGCCGCTTTAATTTCGATCACTTCTTCGCCAATTTCTGGCACTTCAATGCGGAACAGTTCAACCAGCATTTCCGGTTTGGAACGAGTTACGAACAGTTGCGCACCGCGCGCTTCCGGGCGTACAGAGTACAGAACGCCACGAATACGGTCACCTGGGCGGAAGTTTTCACGCGGCAGCATGTCTTCACGCAGGATCACGGCTTCAGCATTGCTGCCCAGATCCAGAGAAATGTTGTCGCGGTTTACTTTCTTCACCACGCCAGTAACGATTTCGCCTTCGTGCTCGCGGAACTGATCAACAACCATTGCACGTTCAGCTTCACGTACTTTCTGTACGATAACCTGTTTCGCGGTCTGGGTAGTGATACGGTCAAAGGTGACAGATTCAATCTGATCTTCAACATATTCGCCCACGTTCAGACTTTCGTCTTCGAAACGTGCCGCTTCCAGCGTAATTTCTTTGGTCGGCTGAGTAACTTCTTCTACGATTACCCAACGACGGAAGGTATCGAAATCACCGCTTTTACGATCGATTTCTACGCGAACGTCGATCTCTTGCTCATATTTTTTCTTTGTTGCTGTAGCCAGCGCACTTTCCAGCGCTTCAAAAATTTTCTCGCGTGGCAGCGCTTTTTCGTTGGATACGGCTTCAACAACAGCCAAAATTTCTTTGTTCATCGCGGGCTTTTCACCTCAATCCAGACTGTTAAAAGTGGGGAACCAGGTTCGCCTTCTGGATATTACTCAGCGCGAACACTTCATCTTTACCGTCGACTGTGACCGTGATCATCTCACCGTCCACCGCTTTGATAACGCCCTGCCATTTACGGCGGTTTTGTACAGCCATACGAAGAACCAGCGTGACTTCTTCACCCAGGAAACGCACGTAGTGTTCAGCTGTGAACAGAGGACGGTCGAGACCCGGAGAGGAGACTTCCAGGTTATAGGCAACGGTGATCGGGTCTTCGACATCCATCACGGCGCTTACCTGATGGCTCACATCAGCACAATCATCAACATTGATGCCATCTTCACTATCAATATAGATGCGCAGTGTGGATGTGCGACCGCGAATAAATTCGATGCCGACCAGTTCGTAGCCCAGGGCTTCAACCGGCGCTGTAATCATCTCTGTTAATTTTTGCTCTAATGTGGACAAGCCCACCCCCAAGACATAAAAAAAGGGCCTAAAGCCCAGTTATTCTGTAGTCAGATAACAAAAAACCCCGATAAATCGGGGCTTTAGATAACTGAACCCTATAACCGCACCTGCGGTTCGGAAAACCTTCCGAAAGAATTTTTTTCAAATCCAGCTACGAAGGCCTAAGTCTTCACAGTATATTTGAAAAAGAACTCTAAGGGAAAGTGGTTGCGGGGGCCGGATTTGAACCGACGACCTTCGGGTTATGAGCCCGACGAGCTACCAGGCTGCTCCACCCCGCGCCTGAAACGTGGCAAATTTTACGCGTTTTGGGTAAAAAATGCAAATACTGCTGGGATTTGGTACCGAGGACGGGACGTAAAATCTGCGCACAGTATATTGATTCACTATGCGTTATGTCAACCTTGTTACGACTATGCAAATCAATGAATGCTGGCCCGTGGATGTTCAGCAAGATAAATATGCCATCCACGCCGTTATTTAACGAAATTATCACTAAACTCTTCCTGTCATCCAGAAAAGATGATTAAATGAAAACTCATTTATTTTGCATAAAAATGCAATTAGTATAATAAGCCGACCTCTTCACCAGTCTATCAAGCAGGGTTTTATTTTATGACGACGATTCTCAAGCATCTCCCGGTAGGTCAACGTATTGGTATCGCTTTTTCCGGCGGCCTGGACACCAGTGCAGCACTGCTGTGGATGCGACAAAAAGGGGCTGTCCCATATGCATATACTGCGAATTTGGGCCAGCCGGATGAGGATGACTATGACGCCATCCCTCGCCGTGCAATGGAATATGGTGCTGAGAATGCTCGCCTGGTAGATTGCCGTAAGCAGCTGGTTGCCGAAGGGATCGCTGCCATTCAGTGCGGTGCATTCCACAACACCACCGGCGGACTGACCTATTTCAATACCACCCCGCTGGGCCGTGCAGTCACCGGCACCATGCTGGTTGCTGCCATGAAAGAAGATGGCGTAAATATCTGGGGTGACGGTAGCACCTATAAAGGGAACGATATTGAACGTTTCTATCGTTACGGCCTGCTGACCAACGCCGAACTGCAGATTTACAAACCATGGCTGGATACCGACTTCATCGACGAACTCGGCGGTCGCCATGAGATGTCCGAATTTATGATTGCCTGTGGTTTCGACTACAAGATGTCTGTCGAAAAAGCGTATTCCACCGACTCCAATATGCTCGGCGCGACCCACGAAGCTAAAGACCTCGAGTTCCTGAACTCCAGCGTCAAAATCGTCAACCCGATTATGGGCGTGAAGTTCTGGGATGAGAGCGTGAAGATCCCGGCAGAAGAAGTGACCGTGCGTTTTGAACAAGGCCATCCGGTTGCCCTGAACGGTAAGACCTTCAGCGACGACGTTGAGATGATGCTGGAAGCCAACCGTATCGGCGGCCGTCATGGTCTGGGTATGAGCGACCAGATTGAAAACCGTATCATTGAAGCAAAAAGCCGCGGTATCTATGAAGCCCCGGGGATGGCACTGCTGCACATCGCCTACGAGCGTCTGCTGACCGGTATTCACAACGAAGACACCATTGAGCAGTATCACGCACATGGTCGCCAGTTGGGTCGTCTGCTGTATCAGGGCCGCTGGTTCGACTCTCAGGCGCTGATGCTGCGTGATGGTCTGCAGCGTTGGGTTGCCAGCCAGATCACCGGTGAAGTCACGCTGGAACTGCGTCGCGGTAACGACTATTCAATCCTCAACACCGTGTCTGACAACCTGACCTACAAGCCAGAACGTCTGACCATGGAGAAAGGTGATTCGGTATTCTCGCCAGACGATCGTATCGGTCAGTTGACTATGCGTAATCTGGATATCACCGATACCCGCGAGAAGCTGTTTGGCTACGCGCAGTCTGGCCTGCTCACCGCCTCTTCCGCAACCGGCCTGCCGCAGGTTGAGAATCTGGAAAACAAGGCGAAATAATCATTCATCGTCTTAAGGCCGCGAAAGCGGCCTTTTTTATGCGCGGAATATAGAGTGTTTGTAGGCCTGATAAGCGTAGCACCATCAGGCGTTGTAATAATGTCGGATGGCGGCGTAAACGCCTTATCCGACCTACAGGCCTACAGGCCTACAGGACAGCCACAAATAACAGACGAAAAAAAAGACGCTTTTCAGCGTCTTTTTTTCGGAATTTGGTACCGAGGATGGGACTCGAACCCACAAGCCCGTTAGGGCACTACCACCTCAAGGTAGCGTGTCTACCAATTCCACCACCTCGGTACAGAATACTTAGTGCGGGATATCGCTGGTCGGCTGAGCCGGAGCAGCTGGCTGAGTTTGCTCGGTTTTCGCCGGTGCGCTCAGATTTTCCCACTCACTTCCTTTATTGGTCTTATTGCTGTTCATGTTACCCAGCACCAGACTGATAATGAAGAACAGAGTTCCTAACACAGCTGTCATACGGGTCATGAAGTTGCCAGAACCACTTGAACCAAACAGTGTACCAGAAGCGCCTGCGCCAAAAGAGGCTCCCATATCAGCGCCTTTGCCTTGCTGCAGCATGATCAAGCCTACCAGGCCAATTGCCACAATAAGGAAAACTACTAAAAGAGCTTCGTGCATAATCAACCTGTTCCTTGCGGAGTTGCCGCGTACAATGCTTCGACCAATAAAGCGGGAATTTCAACTGTTTCCCACTGAAGCGGGTGTGAATACTAACCAAAGCGAATAACCTTCGCAAGGGCAATTTGTTAGCATTGTATCAAGTGCGGAAAAAATCGCCACATCAATCAAAAACGCAGCAACTTATCCCAGCATCGCTGCATTACTGACCGCTGATCGTCAAGGTTTGCCCAAACAACAATTGGGATCTCACAAACCAGATCCGAATTTTCTGGCCAACACTGAATGATCTCCTGATTCACCAACTCCTCAGCCACCATTGATTCAGGTAACCACGCCATTCCCATATGGCGCAGTACCATTTCTCGTATTGTTTCGCTTAGCCCAGTCTCAAACACTTTTTTCAACCGTGGGCGCACTCGTTGTTCTGCCGGATCAATAATACGTCTGACAAAGGTATAGTCGCTGTAGCATAGCCAGGGGATCGCGGTATGCGGATCATCCAGTTTGTCCGCGAGTTGCGCAGAAACCACCGGGATAAAACGCTCATATCGCCATAAAGAACGTTTCAGCCCTCCGGCAATCTCCAGCCCCGGTTGTGAAGAGGGTAAATCGTACGTCACCAGCATATCAATTTGCCGGTTTATCAGGGCATTAAAGTGATTATCAATCCCCTGGATGCTGGCATTTACCGTGAAGTTTAATTGCGGTTCACTTTGGCGCAAATAGTTGATCATATCCGGCAAGATATTCACCGACAGCGTATGCAGGCTAACCATTACCAGCGTATTGTCCGTTGCTGGCATCATCGCCGACAGCTCGTGGCGCGCCTCTGTTAACGTGCTGAGGACGTGCCTGGCATAAGGTTCAAAGCGTTCGCCATAACAGGTTAGTGTAACGGGCGTCGTGGTGCGGTCAAACAGCGGGACCCCCAACATCTCCTCCAGAGCCTTTATACGTCGGCTTAGCGCGGGTTGGGTGATATGCCGCTGTATCGCTGCCTGGGAGTAATTCCCATACTGACTCAACGCCAGAAAATCTTCTAACCACTTCGAATCCACGTCTCATTCCCCATCATGCCATAACCGTATCCACCGATGACAAATCGGCAATAGTCACAGTTATAGTAATGGCTTTAATGTGGGCATCATAACAACAATATTCTGTTTCACCTGCCGACTCTCACCCTCGACGTTTGACAGGACCGATATGTTTACTTTACTGACCAATGCCCGCGTTTTTTCTCCGGAGGATTTAGGCCTCTGTTCCCTGCTCATACATGCCGATCGCATTGTGGCTGTTGAAAAAGATATTGCACTCTTTGATGGTGTCAAAGAGGTCATCGATTGCCGCGGTAAGTGGGTAATTCCCGGAATTATCGATCAGCATGTTCATCTTACCGGCGGCGGCGGTGAAGCCGGCTTTGCCAGCCGGACGCCAGCCGTCAAGCTGCGTGATCTGATTCAGGCCGGTATTACGACGGTCGTCGGCGTGCTGGGTACTGATGCGATATCCCGCTCCCCGAAAGATCTTTACGCCAAAATGCAGTCCCTCAATCTGGAAGGCCTGCGTGCGTATATGCATACCGGAGCCTACGCGGTACCCAGCCCGACAATTACACGATCCATTCGCGATGATATGGCATTTATCCCGGCAATCCTGGGTGTCAAAATCGCCCTCGCCGACCACCGTGGCTCTTACCCCTCTTTCCAGGAATTATTGAGGATAGTCAGTGATATCCGCGTGGCTTCACTGCTGGCCGGAAAAAAAGGGTTGCTGCACGTACACCTGGGCAATCTGCCGGAAGGGATGTCACAGCTGATGGAACTGTGTGATGCCGGTATTCCAATTCATCACATTTCACCGACGCATGTCGCGAGGACAGAAGCATTGTTCGAACAGGCTATCGCTTTCGCACATCGCGGTGGCCATATCGACGTGACGTCTGGCGGCAGTCGATTTATGCCCCAGGAGCAAGCGATTCTCCACGCGCTGGAATCACAGGTTCCGGCTGATCGCATCACCATTAGCTCTGATGGCAATGGCAGCGTGCCGCGCTTTAATGCGCAAGGCATCGTAGAAGGGTTAAGCGCCGCGCCGGTAGCTGGCAACCTCAACCTGCTGCCTCGTCTGATTGATGTCGGTATTCCAGTGTCTCAGGCGATCGCGATGTTGACGGCGAACGTCGCACGCTCACTGGGTATTTCTGGCGGCGTACTTTGCGCAGGAGAACGTGCTGATATTTGCGTGCTCAATGACGACCTCTCACTGGCCCACCTGTTTGCCGCTGGAAAGCCGCTACTGCGTGATGGTGAGTGTCTGGTTACCGGCAACTTCGAGTAAGGGGGCGAGAATGTCATTATTACTGGCGCTACTCGCCATCATTTTTGCCGGACGTCTGATCCTGAAAAAGTACCACCCTCAGTCGGTGTTGCTCTTAACCGGGATCGTACTACTGCTTGTCGCGCATTTTAGCGGGATGACCACGCTCAGTAGCCTGGTAAAAAAGAGCACCGGATTTGGCCCATTTGACGCCTTTGAGTTTATTCGCGACACCCTGAGCGTGCGTCTCGGCGGTCTCGGGCTACAAATCATGCTGATAGGTGGCTTTGCCACCTATATGTCGGCCATTGGCGCAAGTCAGGTGCTGGTGCGCGTCACATCCCGCCCCTTGCAACGTCTGAACTCCCCTTACCTGCTGCTAGGGCTGGCCTTGCTGCTGGGCCAATTTCTGTCGCTATTTATCAGTAGCGCCACCGGACTGGGTCTGCTATTGATGGCAACGCTTTACCCCCTGCTGACCCGTCTTGGCTGCAGCCGCGCCGCCGTTGCTGCAGTTATCGCCAGTACCTGTGCCGTTGAATTTGGCCCGGGTTCCGGGAACTCAGTTCTCGCCGCTAAAACGGCGGGTATCGAGGTAGTTAACTATTTTGTTCAGGATCAGTTACCGATCGTTGTCCCCGTTATTCTGTTCATCGCCCTGCTGCATATTGTTGTACAACGCTTTTTCGATCGCCGGGAGAGCGATGACAATACCGCGCAGCAAATGCAGACATTAACCTCAACCGAAGAAGCTGAAGCGCCGGTTGCCTGGCTATTCCTGCCGATGTTACCGCTGGTGTTGATGCTGGTGTGCAGTGATTTAGTATTCAGCTCACTCAAAATTACGCTCGATACCGCCGTACTGATAAGCCTGGCCATTACCCTGATTTGCGAATATTGCCGCCATCGTAAAGCTCGCGACGTGATGGCTGGCGTACAAAAAGTCTTCGACAGCATGGGCAGTGTGTTTGCCACGGTAGTCACGCTGATTATCGCCGGTGAAGTCTTCTCCGCCGGTCTGAAAGCGATTGGTGCGGTTGATGCGCTGCTGTCACTCTCAGGAGAATTTGGCCTCAGCGCAGCTTCCATAATCTTGCTGATGACGCTAATCACCTTTGCGATTTCAGCGTTGATGGGCTCCGGAAATGCAGCATTTTTCTCCTTCGCCCCGATGGTGCCGGATATCAGCCGCCATATCGGCAGCGACGTGGCGGTTATGATGCTACCGATTCAGATCTCAGCGGGCATTGGACGGACATTGTCGCCTATTGCCGGCGTGATTATCGCCATCGCCGGGATCGCAGGTGTATCACCGGTGGATATCGTTAAACGCACCGCAATTCCGATGCTGGGAGGATGGCTGCTGATGATTGCGCTGACATTCGCCCGATCCGGACACTTGTTGGCGGTTCTCCCGTGGCTGAGCGTCCTCGTGCTATTGATGGTCGGTGGCTACTTCTGGCAGCGCCGACGTAAACAGCCGCTGGCAGTACAGTAAAAAAAAGCCGGAGTCTCTCAGACTCCGGCTCTTACACTTTACGGAAAGGGTTAAACGGCTTTCACTGCATCCGCAATGCGGTGCGCAAACTCCGTAACCTGTGCTTCGTCTTCACCTTCAACCATCACACGGATTAATGGCTCAGTGCCCGACTTACGCAGCAGTACGCGTCCACGGTTACCCAGTGCCGCTTCAACCTCTGCCATCACCGCTTTCACGCTTTCGTGTTCCAGCGGATCGCCGCTGCCTGCGGTGTAACGTACGTTAACCAGCAGTTGCGGGAACATTTTCATGCCGCTGCACAGATCGTGCAGACTCATATGGTTACGCACCATCGCTGCCAGTACCTGCAGACCCGCCACAATACCGTCACCCGTGGTGGTTTTATCCAGCAGGATCACATGACCTGAGTTTTCCGCGCCGATACGCCAGCCTTTTTCCTGCATTTTTTCCAGCACATAACGGTCGCCCACTTTAGCACGAGCAAACGGAATGCCCAGTTGTTTCAGCGCCAGCTCGAGGCCCATGTTACTCATCAGAGTACCCACCGCGCCGCCGCGCAGTTGCCCCTGGCGCAGCGCTTCACGAGCGATGATGTACATGATCTGGTCGCCGTCGACTTTATTACCTTCGTGATCAACCATAATGACGCGGTCGCCGTCACCGTCCAGAGCAATACCCAGATCGGCTTTTTCCGCGATTACGCGAGCCTGCAGCGCACGAACATCGGTCGCGCCGACTTCTTCATTGATGTTCACGCCGTTCGGTTCACAGCCAATCGCAATGACGTTAGCACCCAGCTCGCGCAGTACATTTGGCGCAATGTGGTACGTTGCGCCGTTAGCGCAGTCCACCACAATTTTAAGCTCGTTCAGGCTCAGTTCATTCGGGAATGTGCCTTTGCAGAACTCAATATAACGACCGGCAGCATCGACAATACGACTGGCTTTACCCAGTTCGGCCGAATCCACGCAGGTGATTGCTTTTTCCATCTCCGCTTCAATTGCTTCTTCAACTGCATCCGGCAGTTTGGTCCCGTCGATGGAGAAGAATTTAATCCCGTTGTCATAAAATGGGTTGTGAGAAGCAGAGATAACAATCCCGGCTTCAGCACGGAAAGCACGCGTCAGATAAGCAACGGCAGGTGTTGGCATGGGGCCGGTGAAAGAAGCTGACAACCCCGCGGCAGCCAGGCCCGCTTCCAGCGCGGACTCCAGCATATAGCCGGAAATACGCGTATCTTTACCGATAATGATTTTGCGTGAACCATGACGTGCCAGCACTTTTCCTGCCGCCCAGCCCAGCTTGAGCACAAAGTCAGGAGTGATTGGAGCGTCGCCTACACGACCACGAATCCCATCGGTGCCAAAATATTTACGATTACTCATAGCGTTTGTTTTCCTTTGCAGACAATGTGGCTTCCACCACACGCATCGCTTCTACGGTTTCTTTGACGTCATGGACACGAATAATCTGCGCTCCCTGCATTGCGGCAATGACCGCGCATGCAAGGCTGCCGCTCAAACGCTCAGATGGACCCACATTGAGCAATTGGCCAACCATTGATTTTCGTGACATCCCTACCAGCAGCGGCAGATTAAAATGATGAAATTCCGCCAGACGTGCCAGCAATGTGTAGTTGTGAGTAAGATTTTTACCGAATCCGAATCCTGGGTCGAGTAGCAATTTATCTTTTGTGATTCCGGCCCGTTCACAACGTGCTATTTGCTCAACAAAGTAACGATTTACCTCAGCAAATACATCCTCATACTTCGGTGCTTCCTGCATAGTTTTCGGCTGCCCCTGCATATGCATCAGGCAAACCGGCAATCCAGTTTCTGCCGCAGCTTCCAGCGCGCCCGGCTCCGAGAGTGAGCGAATGTCATTAATGATATGTGCGCCCACTCTGGCGCACTCACGAATGACCTCTGGTTTTGAGGTATCTACCGAAATCCACACTTCAAAACGTTGAGCAATTGCCTCCACCACCGGGATCACTCGCTGCAGTTCTTCTTCCACGCTAACATCCGCCGCTCCCGGTCGCGTAGACTCACCACCCACATCAATGATAGTCGCCCCTGCGTTAATCATCAGATTTGCGTGTTTTACCGCCTCAACCAGAGAGTTGTGCGCCCCGCCATCAGAAAAAGAGTCTGGTGTGACGTTTAAAATCCCCATGACGTGGGGATGGCTGAGATCCAGCGAAGATCCCTGAGCAAAGAGTTTCATAGTGTTATCCCTGGTATATACCCAATGAATTTCGAGTTGCATCTGCATTAGCTTTCCTCGCTCACCCCAGTCACGTACTGATGTACGCTCCAGGGGATTCCCTGCGTCGCCGCCTTGATGCAACTCGAAATTCATTGGGTATAAGTTGATAAATAAAAAAACCCCGGAGCAAGCCCCAGGGTTTTCAATTAAAACATGGTCATCGGATGACGATAACTTATTTGTCGCCTAACTGCTCTGACATGTTGCCCGGGTTAGGCGTACGCGGCTCTTCAGCCGGACGCGGTGCACTCGGGGTGCCATTGTTGCCAGAGTTGTTAGATGAACCAGACTCTTCCCAACCCGCTGGCGGGCGCACATCGCGGCGAGCCATCAGATCATCAATCTGCGGTGCATCGATGGTCTCATATTTCATGAGCGCATCTTTCATCGAGTGCAGAATGTCCAGGTTATCGTTCAGCAGACGGCGAGCACGGTCATAGTTGCGCTCAATCAGTGATTTCACTTCCTGATCGATAATACGCGCGGTTTCATCGGACATATGTTTTGCTTTCGCAACAGAACGACCGAGGAACACTTCGCCTTCTTCTTCCGCGTACAGCAACGGCCCCAGTTTGTCAGAGAAGCCCCACTGAGTGACCATGTTACGCGCCAGGTTCGTCGCGACTTTAATGTCGTTGGACGCACCGGTAGAAACATGTTCAGCACCGTAGATGATCTCTTCCGCCAGGCGACCGCCGTACAGCGTGGAGATCTGACTTTCCAGTTTCTGACGGCTGGCGCTAATTGCGTCGCCTTCAGGCAGGAAGAAGGTGACACCCAGCGCACGACCGCGCGGAATAATCGTCACTTTGTGCACCGGATCGTGCTCCGGCACCAGGCGACCGATGATTGCATGGCCAGCTTCGTGATACGCGGTAGATTCTTTCTGCGCTTCCGTCATCACCATGGAGCGACGTTCCGCACCCATCATGATTTTGTCTTTCGCTTTCTCGAACTCAACCATCGATACAACACGCTTGTTACCACGCGCTGCAAACAGTGCCGCTTCGTTCACCAGGTTCGCAAGGTCCGCACCGGAGAAACCAGGCGTACCACGAGCAATGATTGCCGCATCGATATCCGGAGACAGCGGTACGCGACGCATATGCACTTTCAGAATCTGTTCACGACCGCGAACGTCTGGCAGCCCCACCACAACCTGACGGTCAAAACGGCCTGGGCGCAGCAGCGCAGGGTCAAGAACATCCGGACGGTTAGTTGCCGCGATAACGATAATACCTTCGTTACCTTCGAAGCCGTCCATCTCAACCAGCATCTGGTTCAGCGTCTGTTCACGTTCATCGTGACCGCCACCCAGACCAGCGCCACGCTGGCGACCTACGGCGTCGATTTCATCGATGAAGATGATACACGGTGCCGCTTTCTTGGCTTGTTCGAACATGTCACGCACACGAGATGCGCCCACACCAACGAACATTTCCACGAAATCAGAACCGGAAATTGTGAAGAATGGAACCTTCGCTTCACCCGCGATGGCTTTTGCCAGCAGGGTTTTACCTGTACCCGGAGGACCAACCATCAGGACGCCTTTCGGGATCTTACCGCCCAGCTTCTGGAAACGGCTCGGTTCGCGCAGGTATTCAACCAGTTCAGCGACCTCTTCTTTCGCTTCGTCACAACCCGCGACATCAGCAAAAGTGGTTTTGATCTGATCTTCGGTCAACATGCGCGCTTTGCTCTTACCGAACGACATGGCACCTTTGCCACCACCGCCCTGCATTTGACGCATAAAGAAGATCCAGACACCAATCAGCAGCAGCATTGGGAACCAGGAAATGAAGATAGAAGCCAGCAGGCTCGGCTCTTCAGGCGGCTCACCAACAACCTTGACGTTTTTGGTCAGCAGGTTATCAAGCAGCTTCGGATCGTTAACCGGAATGTAGGTCGTGTAACGGTTACTATCTTTCTTGGTAACGTTAATCTCACGTCCGTTGATACGCGCTTCACGAACCTGGTCCTGATTGACCTCTTGCAGGAAGGTAGAGTAATCAACCTTACGGCCATTAGACTCGCTGGGCCCAAAGCTCTGGAATACTGACATCAGCACAACGGCAATGACCAGCCAGAGTATTAGGTTTTTCGCCATGTCACTCAAGGGATTAACCTCATATTACAACTGTGTTAAAAACAGCGTCAGGATACTCTATATCCAGTGTCTTTCAAACTTTCGTTTGAAATCTACCGGTTATGGTTTACGCCCGGTCGCTACAATGTACACTTCACGCGAACGGGCGCGAGAAGAGTCCGGCTTACGAACTTTGACCTTCGTAAACAGGGAGCGAATCTCTCTTAGATACTCATCGAAGCCTTCGCCCTGGAACACCTTCACTACAAAACTACCACCTGGCGCTAATACATCACGAGCCATTCCAAGTGCCAGTTCAACCAGATACATGGCCCGGGGAATATCCACCGCCGGTGTTCCACACATATTTGGCGCCATATCAGACATGACAACTTGTACTTTACTGTCACCTACACGCTCAAGTAACGCTTTCAGGACTAATTCATCACGAAAGTCGCCCTGAAGGAAGTCCACACCAACGATTGGATCCATAGGTAAAAGATCGCAAGCGATAATGCGGCCGCTGTTTCCGATCTGCGTAACCGCATATTGCGACCAGCCACCGGGTGCAGCGCCGAGGTCAACAATCGTCATCCCCGGTTTAAAAATTTTGTCACTTTGCTGTATTTCATCAAGTTTAAACCAGGCACGGGAACGTAACCCCTTTTTCTGTGCCTGTTGAACATATTTATCGCTAAAGTGTTCCTGAAGCCAGCGACTCGAGCTGGCAGAACGCTTTTTACCTGTCATTTCACTTTCCCATCGGGCAGTTCATCGTAACCAATGGTGTAAATATCTACACAGCTATTTGGCGATATATGGGAGATGGCGGTAGAATGACCCGTTTTCAATCCCAACGTAAGCAAAAATATACGATGAATCTGAGTACTAAACAAAAACAGCACCTGAAAGGTCTGGCACATCCGCTCAAGCCTGTAGTTATGCTTGGCAATAATGGTTTGACCGAAGGGGTACTGGCCGAGATTGAACAAGCGTTAGAGCACCATGAGCTTATCAAGGTGAAAATCGCCTCGGAAGATCGCGATACTAAAACCTTGATCGTGGAAGCTATCGTACGCGAAACCGGCGCCTGCAATGTACAGGTCATCGGCAAAACGCTGGTACTGTATCGCCCGACTAAAGAACGTAAAATCTCGCTGCCACGCTAAGAATATCCCAAAGTTGAACACGAAGTTTGTGTAAAACGCGGGAATTTCCGCTAGCAGGAGAGCAAAATGCCACGCTCTCTTCGTTGATAAAAGGCCGCTATGCGGCCTTTTTCCTTTCTTTACAATACATCAACATCTTGAGTATTGGGAAATTCTTACAGGTATTCGACCTTCGTCACTTCATACTCAACTTCGCCGCCCGGCGTTTTGATAACCACCACGTCATCCTGCTCTTTACCAATCAGGCCACGAGCAATAGGTGAGTTCACCGAAATCAGGTTTTGTTTAAAATCGGCCTCATCATCGCCCACAATGCGCCAGGTCTGCTCTTCATCGTTATCAAGATTCAGAACGGTAACCGTCGCACCGAACACAACGCGGCCGTTATTTGGCATTTTAGTGACGTCAATAACCTGCGCGTTAGACAGTTTGGCTTCGATATCTTTAATGCGACCCTCGCAGAATCCCTGCTGTTCACGCGCCGCGTGATACTCCGCGTTCTCTTTCAGGTCACCGTGTTCACGCGCTTCCGCGATCGCGGCAATAATTTCAGGGCGACGCACAGATTTAAGAAAATCCAGTTCTTCGCGCAGTTTTTCAGCACCACGTAAGGTCATCGGGATAGCTTGCATTTGTTATACCTCTTGAACATTCCTGTAGGGGGTGGTTGTCCTCACCCCGGCTGCTAAGCCCACCCTGGCATACGCCATGCCAGAGTCAGAAGCAAAAAAATACCGACCCGGGGCACGAGGTCCCAGGTCAGCTACAATTCTCCATTTGATGTTCATTTTACCCTGGAGTTCCCTATGGGTCATCGTTTACTTTTTGGGGCGTTGCGCCGTAGTATGACGGCCTGTTTCCAGGTTGTTAGCGCGAGATTATGCGATTTTCCAGATTTACTATTGGATTGACTGCCAGTATAGCGTTCAGCGTTCAGGCTGCGAACGTCGACGAGTATATCAATCAGCTCCCTGCCGGGGCCAACCTCGCCCTTATGGTACAGAAGGTTGGCGCTCCTGCTCCTGCTATTGATTTTCATAGCCAGCAGATGGCACTCCCCGCCAGTACCCAGAAAGTGATCACCGCGCTGGCGGCATTGATTCAGCTCGGGCCGGACTTTCGTTTTACCACCACGCTTGAGACGAAAGGCAACGTGGAAGGCGGGGTATTAAAAGGTGACTTAGTGGCGCGATTTGGTGCCGATCCGACGCTAAAACGTCAGGATATCCGCAATATGGTGGCAACCCTGAAAAAATCAGGCGTGACGCAAATTGCCGGAAATGTTCTGATCGACACCTCTATTTTCGCCAGTCATGATAAAGCCCCTGGCTGGCCCTGGAACGACATGACGCAGTGTTTTAGCGCACCGCCCGCAGCAGCCATTGTCGATCGTAACTGTTTCTCGGTTTCACTCTACAGCGCGCAAAAACCCAACGATCTCGCCTTTATTCGCGTGGCATCTTATTACCCGGTCACCATGTTCAGCCAAGTGCGTACTCTCGCCCGAGGTTCTGCGGAAGCGCAATATTGTGAACTGGATGTGGTTCCCGGCGATCTCAACCGCTATACGCTGACCGGATGCCTGCCCCAACGAGCCGATCCGCTGCCGCTGGCGTTCGCCATTCAGGACGGAGCCAGCTATGCCGGGGCGATTATCAAAGATGAGCTAAAACAAGCAGGGATCACTTACAGCGGTACTCTGCTGCGCCAGACGCAGGTCAACGAACCGGGAACCGTAGTCGCCAGCAAACAATCAGCACCGTTGCATGATCTGCTTAAGATTATGCTGAAAAAATCAGACAACATGATTGCCGACACCGTTTTTCGCATGATTGGCCATGCGCGATTTAACGTACCGGGCACCTGGCGGGCAGGTTCAGATGCCGTACGTCAGATCCTGCGTCAGCAGGCGGGCGTCGATATTGGCAACACGATTATTGCCGACGGCTCTGGTCTCTCTCGCCATAACCTGATTGCCCCGGCGACCATGATGCAGGTGCTGCAATACATCGCGCAGCATGACAATGAGCTGAACTTTATCACCATGCTACCGCTGGCTGGCCACGATGGCTCCCTGCAATACCGTGCGGGTCTGCATCAGGCTGGTGTTGATGGTAAGGTTTCAGCGAAAACAGGCTCACTTCAAGGGGTGTACAACCTCGCGGGGTTCATCACCACCGCCAGCGGGCAACGCATGGCGTTCGTGCAGTATCTGTCTGGCTATGCGGTAGAGCCTGCAGACCAGCGCAACCGCCGTATTCCACTGGTGCGCTTCGAGAGTCGGCTGTACAAAGATATATATCAAAATAACTGAGTATTTTTGCCGGATGGCGGCGCAAACGCGCCTTATCCGGCCTACAGCGCGTCCTGGAAACAAAAACCCCGGCAACATGGCCGGGGTTTTTATTGGGATTAACGCTTGTAAATGAACTCAACGCCTTCTTCGTCGTCTTCGTCCCAATCATCATCCCAGTCATCTTCCGCTTCGTCTTCGACTTCAGCGAGCTGCTGGCGGTGATAATCATCCCACATGAACTCAACTTTCTCCGGCTGTTTCGCTTCTTCAGCCTGAACGATTGGGTTCTCAATGATAAAGGTCATCACATCCCAGCAAAGATCCTTCACACCCAGCTGGCTGGCGGCAGAGATCAGGTAATATTTACCTTCCCAGCCCAGCGCTTCAGCGATGGCTTTCGCTTTTTCTTCCGCTTCAGCTTTGTCCATCAAATCAATTTTATTGAACACTAACCAGCGTGGTTTAGACGCCAGATCCTGACTGTATTTTTCCAGTTCGCCAATAATGATACGGGCGTTTTCTACCGGATCGGAACCGTCAATCGGATCGATATCAATGAGGTGCAGCAACACGCGGCAACGCTCCAGGTGCTTCAGGAAGCGGATACCAAGACCAGCGCCTTCAGCCGCGCCTTCAATCAGACCCGGAATGTCGGCAACCACGAAGCTCTTTTCGTTGTCCATACGCACAACGCCGAGGCTCGGTACCAGCGTGGTGAACGGATAATCCGCCACTTTCGGTTTCGCCGCAGACACTGCACGGATAAACGTCGATTTACCGGCGTTTGGCATACCCAGCATACCCACGTCTGCCAGCAGCATCAGCTCCAGCATCAGGTCACGCTTATCGCCAGGTGTACCCATCGTTTTCTGACGCGGGGTACGGTTGACCGACGATTTAAAACGGGTGTTACCCAGACCGTGCCAGCCGCCTTTAGCGACCATCAGACGCTGACCGTGTTTGGTCATGTCGCCCATGGTTTCGCCCGTGCCCTGATCGATAACACGCGTACCGACAGGCACTTTAATCGTGACATCTTTACCACGCTTACCGGTGCAATCACGGCTTGCGCCATTCTGACCACGTTCCGCACGGAATGATTTTTCAAAACGGTAATCGATCAGCGTGTTCAGGTTTTCGTCGGCTTCCAGCCAGACGTCACCGCCATCACCACCGTCACCACCGTCCGGACCGCCTTTTGGGATGTATTTTTCGCGGCGGAAGCTGACACAACCGTTACCGCCATCGCCTGCAACGACCAGAATCGATGCTTCATCAACAAACTTCATTTTACTCTCCGTAAATCATTCGCCTGAGCGGGGTTGCGAAACCACCGTTTCATGCTTACGTAAACCGCCCCAAATTCGATGACCAATGGCGGAATACATCGCGCCCGCAACCACGATAAACGCACCGAGATAACCTAAAAGGTTTAGCATCGGTCTGGCGAAGAAATCGGGCCAGGCCAGTGATAATAAATCTGAAAATAACAACGTAAACAGCGGCGTGAGCGTAATTATGGCGCTCACCTGCGCCGCCTGCCAGCGAGCCATTGCTTCCGCAAGGGCACCGTATCCTACCAGCGTATTCAGGCCGCAGAACACGAGGCAGGCAAGCTGCCAGTCGCTGAGTTGCGCTATTACACCGGGTTTAGCCAGCGGCAACAACGCTATCGTACATAAAGTGTACAGTAAAAACAGGATCTGCGGTGATGCCAGCCGGCGCAATAACACCTTTTGCGCGACCCCATAACACACCCAAACCGTCGCGGCACCGACACCAAAGATCACGCCCCAGGTGTAATCGGTCAGCCGGGTAAAAATTTCGATCAGACTGGTATTAAAAAACAACACCAATCCGCTCAGAAGCATAATAGCGCCAATAATCTGCGTGCCGCGCATCTTCTCCTTCAGGATAAAGACGCTGGCGATCATCATACCAACAGGTGACAGTTGACCGATAACCTGCGAAGCCGTTGGGCTTAAATATTGCAAGGATGAACTAAACAGAATGAAGTTACCGAACAGCCCACCGGTAGCGATAGCCAGCAGTACCAGCCAACGCGCTTTGCGAAAAATACGCAATGGAGGGAGCTTTTTTTTAACCGCAAGAATAGCGCCAAGGCCAATACTTGCCATTAAAAAACGGTAAAACACCACGGTAGGAGGCTCCATCACCTCCAGCACTTGCTTCATCGCTATTGGTAAAGCCCCCCAACAGACAGCCGTTGTGAGTGCTAACAGAATACCAATGCCTGCCTGCTGCTTCATGCCGTATTCCCTGCAAGGGCTCGTTTCCGGGTTGTCACGCGCGACGAGCGTATTTACCGGTCGTCGAATGTAAAAAGCCCCGCAACGTGTTGCGGGGCTTTTATCCGTTACCGGGACGCGAAAAACTTATTCAGCAACAATGCTGATGAATTTACGGTTTTTCGGGCCTTTCACTTCAAATTTCACTTTACCGTCTGCTTTAGCAAACAGAGTGTGGTCTTTGCCGCAACCAACGTTGGAGCCAGCGTGGAATTTAGTACCACGTTGACGAACGATGATGCTACCAGCCAGAACTGTTTCACCGCCGAAGCGTTTTACGCCCAGACGTTTAGCTTCTGAATCGCGACCGTTACGAGTCGAGCCGCCAGCCTTTTTATGTGCCATTTAATCTGCTCCCCTTAACTTAAGCGCTGATGCCAGTGATTTTCACATCAGTGAACCACTGACGATGGCCCTGCTGCTTACGGTAGTGTTTACGACGACGAAACTTAACAATTTTAACTTTCTCGCCACGACCGTGAGCAACGACTTCAGCTTTGATAACGCCGCCATCAACGAAAGGAACGCCGATTTTGACTTCTTCACCGTTTGCGATCATCAGAACTTCAGCGAACTCAACAGATTCGCCAGTTGCGATGTCCAGCTTTTCCAGGCGAACGGTCTGACCTTCGCTTACTCGGTGTTGTTTACCACCACTTTGGAAAACCGCGTACATAAAAAACTCCGCTTCCGCGCACACCTTTTTGATGATTCAGAGTGCGCTATAAATATTCACAATAGGGCGCGAATATTACGCAAAACGCGAGCCTTTGACAAGTGCTACCGTCAATACATGAAGAAAAAAAACACAACGTGTACCGTAACGTTTATCTGCGGCGTTTTTTCAGTACAATCAGCATATATTTCTAACCCTAAACCCGACGTTACCTTCTCAAATAGTGAGGTAATCGGGGCGAGAAGCCCGGCTTTTGCGATGAATTTAGAAAAAATCAATGAGTTAACCGCGCAAGATATGGCGGGGGTCAATGCGACAATCCTTGAACAGCTCAATTCCGACGTCCAGTTGATCAATCAATTGGGGTACTACATCGTGAGCGGCGGCGGAAAACGCATTCGTCCAATGATCGCTGTACTCGCGGCGCGCGCTGTTGGTTATCAGGAAAATGCCCACGTCACGATCGCTGCCTTAATCGAGTTTATCCACACCGCGACCCTGCTTCATGACGATGTAGTGGATGAATCCGATATGCGCCGTGGGAAAGCCACGGCGAATGCAGCCTTTGGTAATGCGGCCAGCGTTCTGGTCGGCGATTTTATCTATACCCGCGCCTTTCAGATGATGACCAGCCTCGGTTCGCTGAAAGTGCTGGAAGTGATGTCTAAAGCGGTCAACGTTATTGCTGAAGGCGAAGTCCTGCAGTTAATGAACGTCAATGACCCGGATATCACCGAAGAAAACTATATGCGTGTTATCTACAGCAAGACGGCTCGTCTGTTTGAAGCCGCGGCCCAATGTTCAGGTATCCTTGCAGGTTGTAGCGATGAGCAAGAGAAAGGCCTGCAGGATTATGGCCGTTACCTTGGCACCGCTTTCCAGCTTATCGACGATTTACTGGATTACAGCGCAGATGGCGAGCAGTTGGGTAAAAACGTCGGGGATGACCTCAACGAAGGTAAACCTACGCTACCGCTACTGCATGCGATGCGTCACGGCACTCCTGAGCAGGCGCAAATGATTCGCCAGGCGATTGAGCAAGGTAATGGTCGCCACCTTCTGGAGCCGGTTCTGGAAGCCATGAACGCTTGCGGATCACTGGAATGGACCCGTCAACGTGCAGAAGAAGAAGCCGATAAAGCCATCGCGGCGCTTCAGGTACTTCCAGATACTCCGTGGAAAGAAGCCCTGATTGGCCTGGCGCATATCGCCGTACAGCGCGACCGTTAATTTCCCTCGTCTCGCTTCCCAGCATCCCGTGCAACACACGGGATATTCTTATAAGCTCTAAAAAAATCACAAAAATAATCAAACAACATGTATGACCTTGGCATATTCTGAATATGCAAGCACTTTACGAGAACATTTTAGAACATTCGTTCTCGAGGCGTATAGTAACTCCACAGGCTGATTGTGAAACCGTAACTGGTTAACCAAAGGAGATGTGGAACTATGGAAAGCAAATTCATTGACTGGCATCCGGCTGACATCATCGCGGGGCTACGTAAGAAAGGCACGTCAATGGCCGCTGAGTCACGTAAGAATGGCTTGAGTTCATCAACGCTGGCAAATGCGTTAACCCGGCCATGGCCGAAAGGTGAATTGATTATCGCGAGAGCACTGGGAACAGACCCGTGGGTAATTTGGCCGTCACGCTACCATGACACCAGGACGCATGAATTCATCGACAGAACGCGGATGATGAGAGTACGGAAAGAAAAAAAGCGTCTTGAGTAGTGGTGAAACAGCAACCCCCGGATCAACGATCCTGGGGGTTACAACACGCGTAGGCGATTACTCGCCTTTAATGCGCTCTATGTTTGCGCCCAGCGCACGCAATTTATCCTCGATGCGCTCATAGCCGCGATCGATGTGATAAATGCGGTCAACAACCGTTGTGCCTTCAGCGATACATCCCGCTAACACCAAACTTGCTGACGCGCGCAGATCGGTCGCCATTACCTGTGCACCGGAGAGCGTTTCAACCCCGTGACAAATCACAGTATTGCTTTCGATTTCCGCGTGAGCCCCCATACGGCTCAGTTCAGGCACGTGCATAAAGCGGTTCTCAAACACGGTTTCCGTAATGAAGCCTGTCCCTTCGGCCACCAGGTTCAACAGCGTGAACTGGGCCTGCATGTCGGTCGGGAAAGCCGGATGTGGCGCAGTGCGCACATTAACCGCTTTAGGGCGTTTGCCGTGCATGTCGAGGCTAATCCAGTCTTCACCGACTTCGATATCCGCACCGGCATCACGCAGCTTCGCCAGAACAGCATCCAGTGTGTCTGGTTGCGCATTACGGCAGATAATTTTGCCGCGAGAAATCGCCGCCGCCACCAGGAACGTCCCGGTTTCAATACGATCAGGCAGAACGCGATACACCCCGCCGCCGAGGCGTTCAACACCTTCAATGGTGATACGGTCGGTACCCTGCCCTGTGATCTTCGCACCCAGCGCAATCAGGAAATTCGCGGTATCAACAATTTCCGGCTCACGTGCGGCGTTTTCGATGATGGTCGTGCCTTCGGCAAGCGTTGCCGCGCACATGATAGTGACCGTCGCACCGACGCTTACTTTGTCCATCACGATGTGCGCGCCTTTCAGGCGGCCATCAACGGACGCCTTCACATAGCCTTCTTCCAGCTTGATGGTGGCA
Organism: Citrobacter sp. wls716; assembly: GCF_005280975.1. NCBI lineage: Bacteria > Pseudomonadati > Pseudomonadota > Gammaproteobacteria > Enterobacterales > Enterobacteriaceae > Citrobacter > Citrobacter sp. wls716. Next base: position 85,744 of record NZ_SZWX01000051.1, on the reverse strand, counting down.
CCTAACTGCTCCAGACCGGTAATGTGCAGGTCAACCGGGCGCGCGCCGATAGTACAGCCGCCCGGCAGAGAAACCTGACCCTGACCAAAACGCGCAACCAGCGGCCCCAATGCCCAGATAGATGCACGCATGGTTTTCACCAGATCGTACGGTGCACAGAAGACGTTAACGTCACGCGCATCAATGTGCACAGACCCATTACGCTCTACTTTCGCCCCCAACTGGCTCAGCAGTTTCATGGAGGTATCTACGTCCTTCAGTTTTGGGACGTTTTGAATTTCTACAGGTTCTTCAGCCAGCAGCGCCGCAAACAGGATCGGCAGCGCGGCATTTTTAGCGCCTGAAATTGTGACTTCGCCCTGGAGCTTGGTTGGCCCCTGAACACGGAATTTATCCATTATTCTGTTCTCTGTTAAGAATTCATCTTCGCTACCGGCATATCACCCGTAGCTCAAAAACCGTTAAGTTTGCGATCGCGCGCCCATTCCGCTGGGGTAAACGCTTTAATTGACACAGCATGAATGCGGTTATCCGCAATATACTCCATCAATGGGCCATAGACCGATTGCTGCTTCTTTACCCGGCTCATGCCGTCAAACATCTCACCCACGGCAATAACCTGAAAGTGACTGCCGTCACCAGAAACGTGGACTTCCTGGAGGGAGAGTGCGTTCATCAGCACGCTCTGAATTTCATTATTTTCCATGGGCTCTTCATTCGTCAGATAGTGAAAACAGCCCAACATCTTAGAGCAAAGTGGCGCTGTCATAAATAAGCAAAAAGCCTCGCTGATAAATCAGACAAGGCTTTGGCGGCAGATCCCCTTCAGGGGTTTTGCCGGATGGCGGCACAAGGCCTTATCCGGCCTACAAAAATTAACGCGGAAGGACGTCGTCAGGCAAATTGTAAAGCTGTGCCAGGGTGTAAACCTTATCGTTAACACCGGTAAGCGAAACGCGATTCCCCTGTTGCTTGCCCTGGTCAACCAGATGCAACAGCAATGCCAGACCACCGGTATCAACCCGGGAAACCTGGCTCAGATCGATGCAGGTGACCCCTTTCATCGCCTCAATACGTGCATCCCATAACGGATTTAACACGTCCTGATCCAGCTCTCCCGCGAGCGTCAGCTTGTCACCTTCACGCGTCCAGGTGAGTGACTGCGTCATTATTTCTTCTCTTCCAGGGTGATTTTCTGCTGAGAGATAGATTTCAGCTGCGCGGTCAGGCCATCAATACCTTTCGTGCGCAGCAGGTCGCTCCACTCATTTTGCTTGGTGGTGATCATACTTACGCCTTCGGCGATCATGTCATACGCCTGCCAGTTACCGGTCTGAGAATTTTTACGCCACTGGAAATCCAGACGCACCGGCGGACGTCCGTTTGGATCGATGATGGTTACGCGGATAGGCACAATCGTCGCATCACCCAGCGGCTGTTCCGGCGCGATCTGATAGGTCTGACCGTGGTACATCGCCAGCGCCTGACCGTAAGCCTGCTTCAGATATTCACGGAATGCGGCGAAATAGGCGTCACGCTGAGCGGGAGTGGCATCTTTGTAGTAACGACCCAGTACCAGCGCGCCAGCATATTTAACCTGCACATAAGGCAGCAGTTCCTGATCGACAACCTGACGCAGATAGTCCGGGTTGGAACGAATTTTAGGTTGCTCGTTTTTCAGACGATCGAAAGTTTTCTGCGCCGCCTCATTCATCAGTTTATACGGGTTAGTCTGGTCCGCTGCGGTTGCCACGCTAAGTGGGGCAATGACCAGCATAGCCACCATCATCAATCGTTTAAACATACGTCGATTCTCCTGAGATTATTTCGTTGCGCCCGCAGGCGTAGTGGCTTCATTATTGCCTTCAGTTGCGGCTGGCGCATCGCCAGAATTCTTATTATCATCACCTTTACTGTTGCTGTTGTAGAGGAATTGACCAATCATATCTTCCAGCACCATCGCAGATTTCGTGTCCTGAATCGTACTGCCATCTTTGAGGATAGACGTTCCCAGCTCAGGATCTTCAAAACCCACGTTTAATGCCAGATACTGCTCACCCAACAGACCAGAGGTGCGGATGCTCAGCGAGCTGGTGTCCGGGATATGGTTAAAGCGCGATTCGATGTCCAGCGTTACGCGTGGCAGGTAAGTTTTGGGATCTAACGAGATATCCGAAACTCGCCCCACAACAACCCCACCAATCCGCACGGGAGAGCGCTCTCTCAGGCCGCCGATATTATCAAAGGTCGCATAAACCGTGTAGGTTGGTTCAGTACGCATGGAGGTCACATTAGCCGCTTTCAGGCAGACAAATAGCGCCGCCAGCAGCGCAACCAGCAGGAATACCCCAACCCAAATTTCATTTTTTTTCGTTTGCATGAACTCAATTCCCAAACATCAGTGCGGTCAGCACAAAATCCAGCCCCAGAACGGCAAGAGAGGCGTGCACAACGGTGCGTGTCGTAGCCCGGCTAATTCCGGCGGAGGTCGGAATCGCATCATAACCATTGAACAATGCAATCCAGGTGACCGTAATGGCGAACACCACGCTCTTAATCAAACAGTTGACCAGATCCAGACGCCAGTCGACGGCATTTTGCATAGCCGACCAGAAAAAGCCGGCATCAATACCTTTCCAGCTTACGCCAACCAGTGAACCACCCCAGATCCCCACAGCGACAAAAATAATCGTCAGCAGCGGCAATGAAATGACACCCGCCCAAAAACGCGGAGAGACCACTCGACGCAGAGGATCAACCGCCATCATTTCCAGGCTGGAAAGCTGTTCGGTTGCCCGCATCAGGCCGATTTCCGCGGTTAACGCCGATCCGGCTCGCCCGGCGAACAGCAGCGCCGCAACAACCGGCCCCAGTTCTCGCAGCAAGGACAGCGCCACCAGCATACCGAGACTGGTTTCTGCGCTGTAGGTTGTCAGGACCAGGTATCCCTGCAATCCCAGCACCATCCCGATGAACACGCCAGAAACGATAATGATCAGCATCGACAGGACACCAACATTATAGAGCTGGCGGATCAGCAGCGGCGCATGTTTGCGAAACTCCGGCTTGCCGACTACCGCATTGAACAACATTAATCCGGCTCGCCCGAACGTCCTGAGGGTTTTTATTCCCCGATGTCCGAGTGATGCCAGCGCATTTAACAACATGGGTGGCTTAACTCCCTGTTTTGAGTAAATCGGTGTGGTAGTCGCCCGCTGGGTAGCGGAACGGAACCGGCCCATCGGCAATACCATCGAGGAACTGACGCACGCGCGGATCGGCATTTTCTTGTAGTGCCTGAGCACTACCGTAGGCCACTATCTTTTTGTCCGCCATAATATAGGCGTAATCCGCAATACTCAGTACCTCTGGCACATCATGAGAGACCACCACGCAGGTGACGCCCAGCGCGTTGTTCAGTTCTGAAATCAGCTTCACCAGCACACCCATGGTGATAGGATCCTGACCGACGAACGGTTCATCAAACATAATGAGATCTGGCTCCAGCGCAATGGCGCGTGCTAATGCCGCACGTCGCGCCATCCCCCCGGATAATTCAGAAGGCATGAGTTTTGCCGCACCACGCAGGCCGACAGCTTCCAGTTTCATCATCACCGTGCTCTTGAGCAACGCCTTGGGCAGCGTCGTATGCTCACGCAGTGGATAAGCGACGTTGTCAAACACGTTCATGTCGGTAAACAGCGCCCCGGACTGAAACAGCATACTCATGCGCTTACGCACGGTGTACAAACGTGAACGAGACATGGCTGGGACGTTTTCGCCGTCAAACAGGATTTCGCCCTTATCTGGCGGGATCTGCCCGCCAATCAGACGTAACAGCGTCGTTTTGCCGATGCCTGATGGCCCCATGATCGCCGTCACCTTACCGCGCGGCACCGTCAGGGAAATATTATCAAAGATGCAGCGGTCACCTCGGGAAAAGCTGACATCGCGCATATCGACTAGATTCGCCACAGACTGACCCATTGATTCATCCTTTACTATTGCCTCGTTGATCGAAGAGTTGGCGCTCAATTTAGCCCTGAACTCGACATATTTACAGATTATTGCCTGTCCTGGTTAGCGAAAGCTGGCATTTGTTTTACTTTTTAGCCGCATAAAGTCAAAATTAAGAATTCGTTACGGCTTCCAGAAGATCCTTCAAGTGGACCGGCGAGTATACCTGAAGAAAGGACTTTAGATGCTTTTAGCGACGGCACTGTTAATAATTGGTTTACTTCTGGTGGTCTACGGTGCCGACCGTCTGGTATTTGCTGCATCGATTTTATGCCGCACCTTCGGTATCCCCCCCATCATTATTGGAATGACGGTCGTCAGCATCGGCACATCCCTACCTGAGATTATTGTCTCTGTTGCGGCATCAATGAATGGGCAGCTCGATTTAGCCGTCGGTACCGCCATCGGCTCCAACATCACCAATATTCTTCTTATTTTAGGCCTGTCAGCACTCATTCATCCTTTTACCGTGCATTCCGATGTTCTGCGTCGTGAATTACCGTTAATGTTGCTGGTAAGCATTTTGGCCGCGTCCGTTCTGTATGACGGGCAGTTAAGCCGCAGTGATGGCCTCTTTCTTCTGCTTCTGGCCGTGCTATGGCTGCTATTCATTGTTAAAATCGCCCGTCTGGCAGAACGCCAGGGCAATGACAGCCTGACTCGGGAGCAAGTTGCGGAACTGCCTCGCGAAGGCGGATTGCCTGTCGCATTTTTATGGCTGGGGATAGCGCTGATCATTATGCCAATGGCAACGCGTATGGTGGTTGATAACGCCACTGTACTGGCAAATTACTTTGCCATGAGCGAGCTTACTATCGGTTTGACGGTCGTCGCCATTGGTACCAGCCTGCCAGAACTGGCAACCGCCATTGCAGGTTTGCGTAAAGGTGAAAGCGATATTGCCGTCGGTAACATCATCGGCGCTAACATTTTTAATATTGTTATCGTTCTTGGGTTACCTGCACTGATTACACCGGGCGAGGTCAACCCGATGGCCTTCGTCCGGGACTACAGCGTCATGCTGCTGGTGAGCGTTATTTTTGCATTACTCTGCTGGCGACGTCCGCGCCAGATTGGTCGTGGCGCAGGGGCGCTTCTGACCAGCGGTTTTATCATATGGCTGGCGATGCTGTATTGGTTATCGCCACTTCTCGTTGGATAACTGGAAACGCATTATGTCGCACTTAGAGTTGCAACCGGGTTTTGACTTTCAGCAAGCAGGCAAGGAAGTCCTGACAATTGAACGTGAAGGCCTGGCGGAGCTTGATCAGTACATCAACCAGAACTTTACCCTCGCCTGTGAAAAGATTTTCAGTTGCCCGGGCAAAGTCGTGGTGATGGGAATGGGAAAATCAGGGCATATCGGGCGCAAAATGGCCGCTACGTTTGCCAGTACCGGCACGCCCTCATTTTTTGTGCATCCTGGCGAAGCCGCACATGGCGATCTGGGTATGGTGTCACCGCAGGACGTCGTGATTGCCATTTCTAACTCCGGTGAATCTAATGAGATTGCAGCGTTAATTCCGGTGTTAAAACGCCTGCATGTCCCCCTTATTTGCATGACGGGTCGTCCGGAAAGCAGTATGGCGCGTGCAGCAGATGTCCATCTGTGTGTTAAAGTGCCCAAAGAAGCCTGCCCATTAGGTCTGGCACCGACCAGCAGCACGACCGCAACGCTGGTCATGGGCGATGCGCTTGCCGTTGCGTTACTAAAAGCACGCGGCTTCACCGCAGAAGATTTTGCGTTATCTCATCCTGGTGGCGCACTGGGGCGTAAGCTTTTGTTGCGCGTTAACGATATTATGCATACGGGAGACGAAATCCCGCATGTGACCAAAAGCGCCAGCCTGCGTGACGCCTTACTGGAGATCACGCGGAAAAACCTCGGCATGACCGTCATTTGCGATGACGCGATGAAGATTGACGGCATCTTTACGGATGGCGATTTACGTCGTGTCTTCGATATGGGCGTTGATGTACGCCAGTTAGGTATTGCGGATGTGATGACCCCTGGGGGCATTCGCGTGCGTCCAGGGATTCTTGCCGTTGATGCGCTGAACTTAATGCAGTCCCGCCATATCACCTCGGTAATGGTTGCTGATGGCGACCAGTTACTGGGTGTGTTACATATGCATGATCTGCTGCGTGCAGGTGTAGTGTAAGAAACTCAAGGATAAAGAAAATGAGTAAAGCAGGTGCGTCGCTTGCGACCTGTTATGGACCCGTCAGCACTGACGTCATCACCAGAGCAGAAAACATCCGTCTGCTGATCCTTGATGTGGATGGCGTACTGTCTGATGGTCTGATTTATATGGGCAACAACGGTGAAGAGCTGAAGGCGTTTAACGTCCGCGATGGCTACGGAATTCGCTGCGCGCTCACTTCTGGCATTGAGGTTGCCATTATTACCGGACGAAAGGCTAAACTTGTAGAAGATCGCTGTGCCACATTAGGGATCACACATCTGTACCAGGGGCAGTCGGACAAACTGGTTGCCTTTGGCGATCTGCTTAGCAAACTGGCGATCGCGCCTGAGAATGTGGCGTATGTTGGCGATGATCTGATCGACTGGCCGGTGATGGCAAAAGTGGGATTAAGCGTAGCGGTAGCGGATGCTCATCCGTTGCTGATCCCGCGGGCCGATTACGTCACCCGTATCGACGGGGGACGCGGCGCAGTGCGCGAAGTCTGCGACTTATTACTGCTGGCGCAGGGCAAACTGGATGAGGCCAAAGGGCAATCGATATGAGCAAAACCAGACGTTGGGTTATCATTCTACTGTCGCTGGCTGTCCTTGTGATGATTGGTATTAACCTGGCAGACAAAGACGACACCGCTCAGGTTGTCGTTAATAACAACGAGCCAACCTATAAGAGCGAGCATACCGACACCGTCGTGTACAGCCCTGAGGGCGCGCTGAGCTATCATTTGATCGCGCAACACGTTGAATATTATTCAGATCAAGCAGTTTCGTGGTTCACTCAACCGGTGTTAACCACGTTTGATAAGGACAAAGTACCGACCTGGTCAATCAAGGCCGATAAAGCCAAATTGACCAACGATCGGATGCTGTACCTGTATGGCCATGTTGAGGTTAACGCGCTGGTGCCTGACTCTCAACTACGCAGAATTACTACCGATAACGCGCAGATCAACCTTGTGACGCAAGATGTCACTTCCGATGATCTGGTCACGTTGTATGGAACAACATTTAACTCCAGCGGACTGAAGATGCGCGGCAACTTACGCAGCAAGAACGCCGAGCTGATTGAAAAGGTTAGAACCTCATATGAAATCCAAAACAAACAAACTCAGCCTTAATCTTGTGCTTGCCAGCTCACTTCTGGCCGCCAGCATTCCGGCATTCGCCGTCACTGGCGATACCGAGCAGCCGATCCACATTGAATCGGACCAGCAGTCTCTGGATATGCAGGGCAACGTGGTGACGTTTACCGGCAATGTCATCGTGACTCAGGGCACGATCAAAATTAATGCCGATAAGGTCGTCGTCACGCGTCCGGGCGGTGAAGACGGTAAAGAAGTGATTGACGGTTATGGCAATCCGGCGACCTTTTACCAGATGCAGGACAATGGTAAACCGGTTAAAGGCCGCGCCTCACAGATGCACTATGAGCTGGCAAAAGATTTCGTCGTCCTTACCGGTAAGGCTTATCTGGAACAACTCGATAGCAACATCACGGGCGATAAGATCACCTATCTGGTAAAAGAACAGAAAATGCAGGCCTTCAGTGAGAAAGGCAAACGCGTCACCACCGTTCTGGTTCCGTCGCAATTGCAGGACAAAAACAAGACCAAGGCTCCGGCAGAGAAAAAAGGTAACTGATTCGTTATGGCAACATTAACTGCAAAGAATCTTGCAAAAGCCTACAAAGGCCGTCGTGTGGTGGAAGATGTCAGCCTGACCGTCAACTCCGGGGAGATCGTCGGTCTGCTCGGCCCTAACGGTGCGGGCAAAACAACAACCTTTTACATGGTTGTCGGCATTGTCCCGCGCGATGCGGGCAACATTATCATTGATGACGAAGATATCAGTCTGTTACCCCTGCATGCGCGTGCCCGTCGCGGTATCGGCTACTTACCGCAGGAAGCCTCTATTTTTCGTCGCCTGAGCGTATTTGATAACCTGATGGCGGTACTGCAAATTCGTGACGATCTTTCCAGCGAGCAGCGTGAAGATCGCGCCAATGAGCTGATGGAAGAATTCCATATCGAACATCTGCGTGACAGCCTTGGACAGGCACTCTCCGGTGGGGAACGCCGCCGTGTGGAGATCGCCCGCGCACTGGCCGCTAATCCAAAATTTATCCTGTTGGATGAACCCTTTGCCGGTGTTGACCCAATTTCCGTCATTGATATCAAACGTATTATTGAACACCTGCGCGACAGCGGGCTTGGCGTGCTGATTACCGACCATAACGTGCGCGAAACGCTGGCTGTTTGTGAGCGCGCCTACATTGTGAGCCAGGGACACCTGATCGCACACGGTACGCCGACAGAAATCCTGCAGGACGAGCACGTTAAACGCGTATACCTTGGGGAAGACTTCAGACTCTGATAGGGTAGTAGACTTCACGTTACCGCAGGAGACAACAACTCTGAACATGAAGCAAGGTTTGCAACTCAGGCTTAGCCAACAACTGGCGATGACGCCTCAGCTACAACAGGCTATCCGTCTGTTGCAGTTGTCCACGCTGGAACTTCAGCAAGAACTTCAGCAAGCGCTGGAAAGTAACCCACTGCTCGAGCAAACCGATCTTCACGACGAAATTGATACCCAGGAAAAGCAGGATAGCGAATCCCTCGATACGGCTGACGCACTCGAACAAAAAGAGATGCCAGAAGAGCTGCCGCTGGATGCCAGTTGGGATGAGATTTACACCGCAGGGACGCCGTCTGGCACCAGCGGGGATTACATTGACGACGAACTGCCTGTGTATCAGGGTGAAACCACGCAATCGCTGCAAGATTACCTGATGTGGCAGGTGGAACTGACCCCATTCTCAGATACCGATCGTGCTATTGCCACGTCAATTGTGGATGCAGTCGACGAAACGGGCTATCTCACCGTCACGCTGGACGACATTCTCGACAGCATGGGCGATGACGACATCGGTATCGATGAAATCGAAGCCGTGCTTAAACGCGTTCAGCGTTTTGATCCCGTGGGCGTGGCGGCAAAAGATCTCCGCGACTGCTTACTGATCCAACTTTCACAGTTTGATAAAGTCACGCCGTGGCTGGAAGAAGCACGCCTGATCATCAGCGATCACCTTGATCTGCTCGCCAACCACGACTTCCGCACCCTGATGCGCGTAACCCGACTGAAAGAAGATGTGCTGAAAGAAGCCGTCAATCTTATCCAGTCGCTTGACCCAAGACCTGGACAATCTATCCAGACCGGTGAACCAGAGTACGTCATCCCGGATGTGCTGGTGCGTAAGCATAACGATCGCTGGGTAGTCGAACTCAACAGTGACAGCATTCCGCGTTTACAGATCAACCAACACTACGCCGCCCTGTGCAATAACGCGCGCAATGATGCTGACAGCCAGTTTATTCGTAGTAACCTGCAGGATGCAAAATGGCTGATTAAAAGTCTGGAAAGCCGCAATGACACGCTATTGCGCGTTAGCCGCTGTATCGTTGAGCAACAGCAAGCCTTCTTTGAGCAAGGCGAAGAGTATATGAAACCGATGGTGCTGGCCGATATCGCCCAGGCCGTCGAGATGCATGAATCGACCATTTCCCGAGTGACCACGCAAAAGTATCTGCACAGTCCGCGCGGCATTTTTGAATTGAAGTATTTCTTCTCCAGTCACGTTAACACTGAAGGTGGAGGCGAAGCCTCTTCTACAGCTATCCGCGCACTGGTGAAGAAATTAATTGCTGCGGAAAACCCCGCGAAACCGCTGAGTGACAGCAAGTTAACCTCTATGCTGTCAGAACAAGGTATCATGGTGGCACGCCGCACCGTTGCGAAGTACCGAGAGTCTTTATCCATTCCGCCGTCTAACCAGCGCAAACAGCTGGTTTGACCCAACCGATAAGGAAGACACTATGCAGCTCAACATCACTGGAAATAACGTCGAAATCACTGAGGCCCTGCGCGACTTTGTCACCACAAAGTTCGCCAAGCTTGAGCAATATTTCGACCGGATTAATCAGGTCTATATTGTGTTGAAAGTGGAGAAGGTCACACACATCTCGGATGCAACACTGCATGTGAACGGTGGCGAAATTCATGCCAGCGCGGAAGGTCAGGATATGTACGCCGCCATTGACGGTTTAATTGATAAACTGGCTCGGCAGTTAACAAAACATAAAGATAAACTGAAACAGCACTAACTTGTCCGGGCAGTTAGCGGGTGCAGGACGGCCTGTTGTGCAGCACAACGGGCCATTTGTACAGTTAGCGCTTAGGTGAAATTATGACAAATAACGATACGACTCTACAACTGAGCAATGTTCTTAACCAGGAATGTACGCGCGCGGCCGTTCACTGCCAAAGCAAGAAACGCGCACTGGAAATCATCAGTGAACTGGCGGCCAAACAACTCAGCTTGCCTCCTCAGGTGGTATTTGAAGCCATTCTGACGCGCGAAAAAATGGGCAGTACCGGTATTGGCAATGGTATTGCCATTCCGCATGGAAAGCTGGAAGAAGACACCCTGCGTGCGGTTGGTGTATTTGTTCAACTTGAAACGCCAATCGCGTTCGATGCCATTGATAATCAACCCGTCGATCTGCTTTTCGCCCTGCTGGTCCCGGCGGACCAAACCAAGACGCATTTGCATACGTTGTCACTGGTTGCCAAACGCCTGGCAGATAAAACCATCTGTCGTCGCCTGCGCGCCGCACAGAGTGACCAGGAGTTGTATCAAATCATCACTGACACCGAAGGTGGACAGGATGAAGCATAACAACCCAATGGTATCCTTTTCTGTCGTTGTGAGGAGAAACAGTACATGGTACTGATGATCGTCAGCGGTCGTTCAGGGTCAGGTAAGTCTGTCGCCCTGCGAGCGCTGGAAGATATGGGTTTTTACTGCGTGGATAACCTTCCCGTCGTGTTGTTGCCCGAACTGGCTCGAACCCTCGCCGATCGCCAGATATCTGCGGCTGTCAGCATTGATGTGCGCAACATGCCCGAATCCCCGGAGATTTTTGAGCAGGCCATGAGTAACCTGCCTGAAGGCTTCTCACCGCAACTGCTGTTCCTTGATGCCGACCGTAACACGCTAATTCGCCGCTACAGCGATACGCGCCGTTTACACCCGCTGTCCAGCAAGAACTTGTCTCTGGAAAGCGCTATCGATAAAGAAAGCGATTTACTGGAGCCGTTGCGTTCACGCGCTGACCTGATCGTAGACACCTCTGAAATGTCTGTGCACGAGCTGGCGGAAATGTTACGTACCCGACTGCTGGGCAAACGTGAACGTGAATTAACGATGGTATTTGAGTCCTTTGGCTTTAAACACGGAATCCCTATTGATGCGGATTACGTCTTTGATGTCCGTTTCCTGCCTAACCCGCACTGGGATCCAAAGCTACGTCCGATGACCGGTCTTGACCGCCCCGTCGCGGCCTTCCTCGACAGACACACAGAAGTACACAATTTTATCTACCAGACACGCAGCTATCTTGAGCTATGGTTACCCATGCTGGAGACCAACAACCGCAGCTACCTCACTGTAGCCATCGGCTGTACCGGCGGGAAACACCGTTCGGTGTATATTGCAGAGCAACTGGCAGACTACTTCCGCTCACGCGGTAAAAACGTGCAGTCACGCCATCGTACGTTGGAAAAACGCAAATCATGACCGTGAAGCAAACTGTTGAAATCACGAATAAGCTGGGCATGCATGCCCGGCCGGCAATGAAACTGTTTGAGCTAATGCAGGGTTTTGAAGCAGAAGTTCTGCTGCGTAATGATGAAGGGACGGAAGCCGAGGCAAACAGTGTTATCGCTCTGCTGATGCTGGATTCCGCCAAAGGACGCCAGATAGAAGTTGAAGCCACAGGTCCGCAGGAGGTTGAGGCTCTGGCAGCCGTGATTGCGCTGTTTAATTCGGGGTTTGATGAAGATTAGGGCAGCATCGACTAATACAGCTTATTTTCACGCATAAACGACTCACCGCCCAGCTGGCGCATTTGACGCATGATCCACGCCTGACGACTGCGTACATAGCCGGAAGGCGCACTCGCCTTAAAACGTAACGGATTGGGCAGCACCGCCGCCAGCAATGCCGCTTCAGACGGGCTAAGACGGCTGGCGGGTTTATGGAAATAGCGCTGTGATGCAGCCTCTACACCGAATACTCCATCGCCAAACTCCGCAATATTCAAATAAACCGTCAGGATTCGTTTCTTGCTCCAGACGGTTTCTATCCCCAGCGTTAACCCGGCCTCGAGCCCTTTGCGCACCCAGCTACGCCCATCCCACAAAAAGAGGTTTTTTGCCGTTTGTTGCGATAACGTCGAAGCGCCCCGAATACGGTTTTCATTACGTTCGTTATGCGCCAGCGCTTTCTCTATCGCTGAGACATCAAATCCCCAGTGATCGGGAAATTTCTGGTCCTCAGCGGCAATGACCGCCAGCCCCATCCACGGTGATATCTCATCCATACTGACCCAGTCAGAATGCGCCACATAGCCGAAATTACCCTGTATCCAGGCACCAAGCTGCCGCTCAATCATGACCGCTGAGAAAGGAACGGGCATCACGCTGAAGAGCGCTATACCCCCGCCCCAAAACACGGCGAGGACAATAACCGCCCGCAGAAGCAGACGTCGCAGAAAGGCGGTAGCCCCTTTTCTCATTCAGCCAGTACCAGAACACGCGAGACCAGTTTGTCGATCCCACTCGCCGCCTGAGCGATATCCTGCGCCAGCATGTAAGCAGGCGTGGTGACAACTTTATTATCTTCATCAACCACAATGTCATCGACCGGGCAAGGCACATGTTCAGCGCCCATCTCTTCCAGTACTTCCGCTGTATCGATGTCAGTGCCAATGGTCAGACGCAGCGGGAAGTCAAAAATCTTAGGTAACATAGCAGGAGCAATACACATGAATCCAAGAGGTTTACCGGCCTGATGCAGCGCCTTCGCCAGAGCAGCTAAGTCGCTATCAATCCGACACTCACTGCCCTGGCTGGCAAAATTGCTCAGATTTTTTGCTGCGCCAAACCCGCCAGGCACAATTAGCGCATCCAGCTCCGTTGCGACCGCCTGGGCCAGGGGGCGAATATCACCACGCGTAATACGCGCAGCTTCAATCAGGACATTGCGCGTTTCCGGCATCGGCTCGCCCGTCAGATGATTAATCACATCCGCCTGCTGTTTATCTGGGGCAAAGCAGATAGCTTGAGCGCCATTGCGGGCAATAGCCAGCAGCGTGAGTACGGCTTCGTGAATTTCTGCACCGTCATACACGCCACATCCGCTGAGCACTACGCCAACTTTTTTCATCGTGATACTCCTTTCGCAACTGACTGAAGCATATTAATAATTCTGATTAGAATGCCACGCTTCACACATTTAACTGATTCATGTAACAAATTATTTAAGATTTGCTATCTTAACTGCGTGCGGCCTGAAAATTAGGGCTGCGCCCTTGTAAACAATGATAATAATTTACGGCGCAGCCACGATTTCCCTGGTGTTGGCGCAGTATTCGCGCACCCCGGTCAAGCCGGGGTCATTTTTTTTCCACGCTCGCAACCCAGGCTCTTAACACCGCCACGTCGTGCTGCCACTCCTGCTTCATCTCTTCAATCCATTCAGCCACGTTATCTTCCCAGGCAGGAAGGTCGGGTGATTGAATTTGCTGACCCAACTGTTGCAGGTGGCGCAGACCGACAGATCCGGCTGCACCTTTAATTTTATGGCCTTCCTCAACCACGCCTTTTTTATCACGGGCAGTCAGATTAGACTCCAGCACGCTCAAATATCCTGGCATCATTTTCTCAAACACCGCCAGACCGTCGGTGATCAGCTTCGGCCCGACCAGTTCGAGGTATTGTTCCAACATGGGAATATCTAACAGCGCTTGCGATTTACTGCTTTCTTCAGACGTCACAGTGCTCTCCTCTTCGTTTCGGGTATCCCAGTATTTTTTGATCATGGCGGTTAACGCCGGAACTGACAGCGGCTTACTCAGCACGTCGTCCATTCCTGCATCCAGATATTCTTTTTTATCTTTCAGTACGTTGGCGGTGAGAGCCACCAGCGGAGGGAGATCCTCGCGCGCATATTTTTGCGTCAGTTCGCGTGAGATATCGAGCCCTGTCATATCCGGTAGCTGAATATCCAGCAGCACCAGGTCATATTCACCCGGTTTGAACATGTCCAGCGCGGCTTTCCCGGTCATGGCGACATCCACGCTGTTGCCCAGCTTTTCCAGCACCGAACGCGCAACAATAACGTTCAGTTCAATGTCTTCCACCAGCAGCACATTCAGGGCTGGTAACGGCATTTCATCGTCTTCAAAAGCATCTTCAATTTCTTCTGCCACGGCAGGAGCATGCACGGTTAGCGTAAAGATGGAGCCTTTTCCGGCCTGGCTGGAAACCGTAATATCACCGCCCATGTTTTTCGCCAGACGCTTCGAGACGGCCAGTCCAATCCCGGTTCCCGTTGCCGGTTTACCACCATGGCTGTCCTTCACCTGATAGTACATGGCGAAAATTTTATCCTGCTCATCCTGTGGAATACCGATCCCGGAATCCTCCACCTCAAAATGCAGTATATCTCCCTCGTCATAGCGCGCCCGTACGGTCACCTGCCCCTGCTGAGTAAACTTCACGGCGTTGCTGATCAGATTCCACAGAATCTGGCGCAAACGCGTTCCGTCGGTGATGACCTTATGTGGCAGCGGTAGCGTCGGCTCAAGCACAAAGCGCAATCCTTTTTGTTGCGCCTGCAGGCCGGAGAGGTTTTCCAGATCCGCCATAAAACTGGTGAAATCAACAGGCTGGTTATCGAGCTGGACTTTACGCCGCTCCATCTTATCCATGTCAATAATATCGTTGAAAATATTCCCCAGCGTCACGGCGGAAACATGGATAGTTTTGAGATATTTTTCCTGCTCAGCGGTTAAATCTGTATCCAACAGGATCCGGCTTAAGCCGACAATGCCGTTAAGCGGAGTGCGCAGCTCGTGGCTGATGGTGGAAATGAAAGTGGTCTTATCACGGCTGGCGCGCTCAAGCGCGTCCTGATAACGCTTCCGCTCGGTAATATCGCGCCCAAAGCCCATCAGGCCATGTCGCTTACCTACGCGGTCATAGTAAGGCACTTTACGAATTTCAAAGCAGGCTTTGCGCCCATCCGGGTAGTCCAGCCACTGTTCATAGGTGAGCGAGACGTTATGACGGAATACCTTCTCGTCGGTTTCAATCACCTTTTCAGCCGCCTCTGGCGAATACACATCAGCCGGCTTTAGATTCACCAGTTGCTTTTCGCTCTTACCGGTCAGCAGCTCCATAGCACGGTTACAGCCGGAAAATTCTTTATCTTCATTGCGATAAAAAACCAGGTCCGGTGAAGCATCAAGGAAAGAACGTAAAAATGAAGATTGTTGCTCGAGCTGGATCTGCGCTTCTTCGCGCTCTTTGATTTCAACCTTCAGTTGTTCGAACGTTTCCTGGCGCTCCGCTTCGGCTTTTTCGCGCTCGACAATTTCCTGGTTGAGCTGGGCAATATTATCTTTCAACTGCACATTGAGCTTGAGATCGCGCTCGCGCATCTCTTCCAGCTTTTGTACCAGTCGTGACAAGCGTTGCCGGGACTCTTCCAGTTGCTCCACCACCACAGAAAGGAAGTAGACGGCCCAGGGGGTAATTAACAGGCCAAAAAAGATAGAACGGATGACATCAATGCTTTCTACCTGGCCATGCAGCACCATGGTGACAGCCATCTGCACCACAATTGCCAACACAACCAAAGCCAGCGCCAACAGCAGCGAAAAGCGCACCAGACCTAACTTCATCATCAGGTCGACATAGTATTGCGCCAGCATACGAATTTGCTTCATAGAGGGTTCCTTCACGACAACTTGGCACAATAATACTCAATTCTCAGCGTGACGTTGAAGATTGTGCAAGAAATGCGGGGGTTATCGGTGAAATGACTGGGTAGGCGGTAGGCCGGATAAGGCATAGCCGCCATCCGGCAATGTGCGCCGGGCCACCTGATGGCGCGCAGCTTTCAGGCCTACATGACTACGGAGGGTTAGATCCCCGGCTGAATCCACGGCGTACCCAGCGCCGAGCCTTGCACGCCGTGCTCATTAAGGTACTTATCCAGTTCAACCATCCCGGTCCAGCGGTTTTCACACCATAGCGGTGCCAGCAGCGTTGGGCGACGCGCGCTGGCAGAAATGCGATGATAAATCACCTCTGGCGGCGTATGGCGGATCATCTCTCCGGCGGTAACCGTATAATCGTCCAGTTCAATACCGTTCAGCCGTCCGGCCTCCCAGGCTTTCGCCATCGTACTGCCTTTGACGATATGCAGAGGATGCAGCTTAATACCGTCGACGCCTGTCTCTACCACACGTTCCATCGTTTGCAGGCATTCCGCTTGCCCTTCACCAGGCAGGCCGACAATCAGGTGTGAACACACTTTCAGCCCGCGTTCACGCGCCAGTTGGGTCGTTCGCTGATAACAGGCAAAATCATGCCCACGATTAATGCGATGCAGCGTCTTGTCATGGGCCGTTTGCAAGCCCAGTTCCAGCCACACTTCGTAGCCCTGATCCTTGTACTCGCATAGCAGATCGAGCACGGCACCCGGCACACAGTCAGGGCGCGTGCCAACGCATAACCCGACGATGCTGGCCTGGCTGACGGCCTGCTGATACATCGAACGCAGCACCTGTACTTCCGCAAAGGTACTGGTATAAGCCTGAAAATAGGCCAGATAGCGCTTCGCGCGATTCACTAATTGCGCCTGATGCTCAAGCTGTTCAGCGATAGAATGATGCTGCTGCGCTTCGTCAGCAAAGGAGGCGACATTACAGAAGGTACATCCGCCACGTCCAATGGTGCCATCGCGATTTGGGCAGCTAAAGCCGCCGTGCAGCGTGAGCTTATGAACCTTTTGCCCATAACGGCGAGAAAGATCCCCACCAAACATATTGACTAATTTCTGTAACTGCATAATCTGGTAGACCGCGCCTTGAAAAGAGGCCAAAGCCTGCCATTTTTTGCCCCAGTCGGCGATGACCTGGATCAATCGCCCTGGCGAGCCTTTATTTATTGCATAACAAATCAAAATAATTGAAATTTCATTCACTCTAAATCTAATTACTTTTCCTTATATTCAGCGGTTTTTTTTATCTTCTTATACTCTCAGCGCAAAAACAGTATCTTTAAGACGCCGGAACTCTAAAAACCAGCATAAAATGCCAGTTATCTCGATAAATAAAGGGAGGACGAGGGATATCAGGCCTTTCTGACAGTGAGACAGATCACACTTCCAGGGGTATACTCCTCAGGTTAAATCAATGTAAAAAATCCTTTTATTTCAACATTTTCATAAAGTTAATCGCCCTCTAGCACATTTTTGCATAAATAAGATTGCCATTTGACCTGTGTGTGGATTCCCGATAACTTGGAAATCCGCTGGAAGCTTTCTGGATGAGCAGTCTGCTCATCATATTTATGCAGTAATTGAGATTCCCTCTGAAGCAAGTCCTCAAACTTGTTTGACCTATGCGAAAAGGATAAAGAGGGCGAATGCGAGGTGAGCGTATGAAACGCAAACCCCGTCGCCATGCTCTTGGTGTGCCCGTGCGCAAACGGTATCGGAGAGGTGTCCCGCAGAGCCTGGGGAGGTTCACTGATATGTTGTACGATAAATCCCTTGAGAAGGATAACTGTGGTTTCGGCCTGATCGCCCACATAGAAGGCGAACCTAGCCACAAGGTAGTGCGTACCGCCATACACGCACTGGCACGTATGCAGCACCGTGGCGCAATTCTTGCCGATGGCAAAACCGGCGATGGTTGCGGCTTGCTGTTACAAAAACCTGACCGCTTTTTCCGCATTGTTGCGCAAGAGCGCGGCTGGCGTTTAGCTAAAAACTACGCCGTCGGCATGATCTTTTTAAATAAAGACCCTGAACTGGCGGCGGCATCTCGTCGCATTGTTGAAGAAGAATTACAGCAGGAAACCCTGTCGATCGTAGGCTGGCGCGACGTGCCAACCAACGAAGGTGTTCTCGGTGAAATAGCCCTTTCCTCCCTGCCTCGTATCGAGCAAATTTTTGTTAACGCCCCTGCGGGCTGGCGTCCGCGTGATATGGAGCGTCGCCTGTTCATCGCGCGTCGTCGTATCGAAAAACGCCTCCTGCAAGACAAAGACTTCTACGTCTGTAGCTTGTCGAATCTGGTCAATATCTATAAAGGTCTGTGTATGCCGGCAGATCTGCCGCGCTTCTACCTGGACCTGGCAGACCTGCGTCTGGAATCGGCCATCTGCCTGTTCCACCAGCGCTTCTCCACCAACACCGTGCCGCGCTGGCCGCTGGCGCAGCCGTTCCGCTATCTGGCGCACAACGGTGAAATCAACACCATCACGGGCAACCGCCAGTGGGCGCGCGCCCGTACCTATAAGTTCCAGACCCCGCTGATCCCGGATCTGCACGACGCCGCGCCATTTGTTAACGAAACCGGCTCAGACTCCAGTTCGATGGATAACATGCTGGAACTGCTGCTGGCAGGCGGGATGGACATCATCCGTGCCATGCGCTTACTGGTTCCACCGGCATGGCAGAACAATCCGGATATGGATCCGGAGCTGCGCGCGTTCTTTGACTTTAACTCCATGCACATGGAACCGTGGGACGGCCCGGCGGGCATCGTCATGTCCGACGGTCGCTTCGCCGCCTGTAACCTCGACCGTAACGGCCTGCGTCCGGCACGCTACGTCATCACCAAAGACAAGCTGATTACCTGCGCCTCTGAAGTCGGGATCTGGGATTATCAGCCGGATGAAGTGGTAGAGAAAGGCCGCGTCGGCCCTGGCGAGCTGATGGTTATCGATACCCGCAGCGGGCGCATTCTGCACTCGGCCGAAACCGATGATGACCTGAAAAGCCGTCACCCATACAAAGAGTGGATGGAGAAAAACGTCCGCCGCCTGGTACCGTTCGAAGACCTGGCTGACGATCAGGTCGGCAGCCGTGAACTGGACGATGACACCCTCGCCAGCTACCAAAAACAATTTAACTACAGCGCTGAAGAGCTGGATTCCGTGATCCGCGTGCTCGGCGAAAATGGCCAGGAAGCGGTCGGTTCAATGGGTGATGATACCCCGTTTGCCGTGCTCTCCAGCCAGCCGCGCATCATCTATGACTACTTCCGCCAGCAGTTCGCGCAGGTCACCAACCCGCCGATCGACCCGCTGCGTGAAGCGCACGTCATGTCGCTGGCCACCAGCATCGGTCGTGAGATGAACGTCTTCTGCGAAGCGGAAGGTCAGGCACACCGCCTGAGCTTTAAATCGCCGATCCTGCTGTACTCCGATTTCACCCAGCTCACCACCATGAAAGAGGAGCATTATCGCGCTGACCGCCTGGATATCACCTTCGACGCGACCGAAACTACGCTCGAAGAGACCGTCAAAGCATTGTGCGATAAGGCGGAACAGATGGTGCGCAACGGCACGGTACTGCTGGTACTCTCTGACCGCAACATCGCTAAAAATCGTCTGCCGGTTCCGGCGCCGATGGCCGTGGGCGCAGTGCAAACGCGTCTGGTTGAACAAAGCCTGCGTTGCGACGCCAACATCATCGTTGAAACCGCCAGTGCCCGTGACCCGCACCATTTTGCCGTCCTGCTCGGCTTTGGCGCGACGGCCATTTATCCATACCTTGCGTATGAAACGCTGGGACGTCTGATCGACACCCAGGCGATTGCCAAAGATTACCGCACCGTGATGCTGAACTACCGTAACGGCATCAACAAAGGCCTGTACAAAATCATGTCCAAAATGGGCATCTCGACCATTGCCTCTTACCGCTGCTCGAAGCTGTTTGAAGCCGTTGGTCTGCACGATGATGTCGTGGCGCTATGCTTCCAGGGCGTGGTTAGCCGCATCAGCGGCGCAGGATTTACCGACTTCCAGCAGGATCTGCTGAACCTCTCCAAACATGCATGGCTGGCGCGTAAGCCCATCAGCCAGGGCGGTCTGCTGAAGTACGTCCATGGCGGCGAATACCACGCCTACAACCCGGACGTGGTGCGCACGCTACAACAGGCGGTGCAAAGCGGCGAGTACAGCGACTATCAGGAATATGCCAAGCTGGTCAACGAGCGTCCGGCGGCCACGCTGCGCGATCTGCTGGCGATTACGCCTGGTGATGAAGCCGTCAGCATTGACGAGGTAGAACCCGCAACCGAACTGTTTAAACGTTTTGATACCGCCGCCATGTCTATCGGCGCATTAAGCCCGGAAGCACACGAAGCGCTGGCTGAAGCAATGAACAGCATCGGCGGTAACTCGAACTCCGGCGAAGGCGGCGAAGACCCGGCGCGCTACGGCACCAACAAAGTGTCGCGGATTAAGCAGGTTGCTTCCGGTCGTTTTGGCGTGACCCCAGCGTATCTGGTGAACGCCGACGTGATTCAGATTAAAGTCGCTCAGGGTGCGAAGCCGGGTGAAGGCGGTCAGTTACCGGGCGACAAAGTCACCCCGTACATCGCCAAACTGCGCTATTCGGTACCGGGCGTGACGCTGATCTCCCCGCCGCCGCACCACGATATCTACTCTATCGAGGATTTAGCGCAGCTGATTTTCGACCTCAAACAGGTCAACCCGAAGGCGATGATCTCGGTGAAACTGGTTTCCGAACCGGGCGTCGGCACTATCGCTACCGGCGTGGCGAAAGCCTATGCGGATCTGATCACCATCGCGGGTTACGATGGCGGCACCGGCGCAAGCCCGCTGTCATCGGTGAAATACGCGGGCTGTCCGTGGGAGCTGGGGCTGGTGGAAACTCAACAGGCGCTGGTGGCTAATGGCCTGCGTCACAAGATTCGTCTGCAGGTCGATGGCGGTCTGAAAACCGGCGTCGATATCATTAAAGCGGCAATTCTGGGTGCAGAAAGCTTCGGTTTCGGTACCGGCCCGATGGTGGCGCTGGGCTGTAAATACCTGCGTATTTGCCATCTGAATAACTGTGCAACCGGCGTGGCGACTCAGGATGAGAAACTGCGTAAGAACCACTATCACGGTCTGCCGTTCAAAGTGACCAACTACTTTGAATTTATCGCCCGTGAAGTGCGCGAGCTGATGGCCGAGTTGGGCGTAACCCGCCTCGTAGACCTGATTGGCCGCACCGACCTGCTCAAAGAGCTGGAAGGGTTTACCGCCAAGCAGCAAAAGCTGGAGCTGTCTCGTCTGCTGGAAACCGCCGAACCGCATCCGGGTAAAGCGCTGCATTGCACCGAGAACAACCCACCGTTTGATAATGGCGTACTGAACGCCCAGCTGTTGCAGCAGGCGAAGCCGTTCGTCGACGAGCGCCAGAGCAAAACCTTCTGGTTCGATATCCGCAACACCGACCGTTCCGTCGGCGCATCGCTGTCGGGCTATATCGCTCAGACGCATGGCGATCAGGGGCTGGCTTCTGATCCGATCAAAGCGCATTTCAGCGGTACCGCAGGCCAGAGTTTTGGCGTGTGGAACGCGGGCGGCGTGGAGCTGTATCTGACCGGCGATGCCAACGACTATGTCGGTAAAGGCATGGCGGGCGGTCTGCTGGCGGTACGTCCTCCGGTTGGCTCAGCTTTCCGTAGCCATGAGGCGAGCATCATCGGTAACACCTGCCTGTATGGCGCCACCGGTGGTCGCCTGTTTGCTGCGGGTCGTGCGGGTGAGCGCTTTGCGGTGCGTAACTCCGGCGCAATCACCGTGGTTGAAGGAATTGGCGACAACGGCTGTGAATACATGACCGGCGGCATCGTCTGTATTCTCGGCAAAACCGGCGTTAACTTCGGCGCGGGCATGACCGGCGGATTCGCCTACGTGCTCGACGAAGACGGTGAATTCCGCAAACGCGTGAACCCGGAACTGGTCGAAGTGCTGAGCGTGGACTCTTTGGCTATCCACGAAGAGCACCTGCGCGGCCTGATTACCGAGCACGTACAGCATACCGGATCTTCACACGGCGAAGAGATCCTGGCGAACTGGCCAGCATTCTCGGCGAAATTCGCGCTGGTAAAACCAAAGTCCAGTGATGTGAAAGCACTGTTGGGTCACCGTAGTCGTAGCGCAGCAGAGCTGCGTGTGCAGGCGCAGTAAGGGGTAGCAGCAATGAGTCAAAACGTATACCAATTTATCGACCTGCAGCGTGTTGATCCGCCGAAGAAGCCGCTGAAGATCCGTAAGATCGAGTTTATCGAAATTTACGAGCCGTTTTCCGAAGGTCAGGCCAAAGCACAGGCAGATCGCTGCCTGTCCTGCGGTAACCCGTACTGCGAGTGGAAGTGCCCGGTGCATAACTACATCCCGAACTGGCTGAAGTTGGCGAATGAGGGACGTATTTTTGAAGCGGCAGAGCTTTCGCACCAGACCAACACCTTGCCGGAAGTCTGTGGTCGCGTATGCCCGCAGGACAGGCTGTGTGAAGGATCCTGTACGCTGAACGATGAGTTTGGCGCGGTAACTATCGGCAACATCGAGCGCTATATCAACGATAAAGCATTCGAGATGGGCTGGCGTCCGGATATGACCGGCGTTCGCCAGATGGACAAGCGCGTGGCGATTATCGGTGCGGGTCCGGCGGGCCTGGCCTGTGCTGATGTGCTGACCCGCAACGGCGTAAAGGCGGTGGTATTTGACCGTCACCCGGAAATCGGCGGCTTGCTGACCTTCGGTATCCCAGCCTTCAAGCTGGAAAAAGAGGTCATGACCCGTCGCCGTGAAATCTTCACCGGCATGGGCATTGAGTTCAAACTGAACGTGGAAGTGGGCCGTGACGTACAGCTCAACGATTTGCTGAAGGATTACGACGCTGTGTTCCTGGGCGTCGGAACCTATCAGTCAATGCGCGGCGGTCTGGAAAACGAAGACGCTGAGGGCGTGTTTGATGCCCTGCCGTTCCTGATTGCTAATACCAAGCAATTGATGGGTTTTGGCGAAAGCAGCGACGAGCCGTACATCAGCATGGAAGGCAAACGTGTCGTCGTGCTCGGCGGTGGCGATACCGCGATGGACTGCGTGCGCACCTCCGTGCGTCAGGGTGCGTCACACGTTATTTGCGCCTACCGTCGCGATGAAGAGAACATGCCGGGTTCGAAACGCGAAGTGAAAAACGCGCGTGAAGAAGGCGTCGAATTCCAGTTCAACGTCCAGCCGTTAGGTGTGGAAGTGAATGCCAACGGCAAAGTGTGTGGTGTGAAAATGGCGCGCACGGAGATGGGCGAACCGGATGCGAAGGGGCGTCGCCGTGCGGAGATCGTCGCTGGCTCCGAGCACGTTGTTCCGGCTGATGCGGTGGTCCTGGCGTTTGGTTTCCGCCCGCACAGCATGGAATGGTTGAAAGAGCACAGCGTCGAGCTGGATTCACAGGGGCGCATTATTGCCCCGGAACGTAGTGACAACGCTTTCCAGACCAGCAACCCGAAAATCTTCGCCGGCGGCGACATCGTACGCGGTTCGGATCTGGTGGTCACCGCAATTGCCGAAGGTCGTAAAGCGGCAGACGGTATCCTGAATTACCTGGAAGTGTAATACTTCTGGCTCCCCTGATGCTGATGGATGGGGAGCCAATATTCCTCCACTAAATACATGCGGAATCATTTTTCGAAAGCCGCTCACAAATACAGCCGTATATTCAGTACATTGAAATTCCGCAGACATTGTCTGCAGAATCTTACCATTTGGCGTAACTGACTTAATCTTTTCCACTACCCTGGTCGGCGTTTGTCCGCTTCTTATCGGTTAAAAATGTCGAGCCCAAAAATCAACGCAATCATCAACACCATAAATAATAACCATGTAAAGATTATACGTAATCGTTTGCTTTATTCTGAGAAGTGTATATGATGCGGCGGATTTTTTGGGCAAAATTCAAGGAGGCGTTGTGTCGCAGGACAACAATTATAGCCAGGGCCCCGTCCCTCTGGCAGCGCGGAAAGGCGTGATACCACTGACGTTTGTGATGTTGGGGTTAACATTCTTTTCCGCCAGTATGTGGACCGGTGGCACACTCGGTACCGGTCTTTCCTATAATGATTTCTTCCTGGCAGTTCTCTTCGGTAATCTTCTCCTCGGTATTTACACTGCATTTCTCGGTTTTATCGGCGCAAAAACAGGGCTCTCAACCCACCTTCTGGCGCGTTACTCATTTGGTTTGAAAGGTTCATGGCTTCCCTCACTGTTGTTAGGCGGCACACAGGTGGGCTGGTTTGGCGTCGGCGTGGCAATGTTCGCCATCCCGGTGGGTAAAGCGACGGGAATTGACGTCAACATCCTGATTGCAGTTTCCGGTCTGCTGATGACCATGACCATCTTCTTTGGTATCTCGGCACTCACCATTTTGTCCATCATCGCCGTCCCCGCCATCGTCGTTCTTGGCAGCTACTCCGTCTGGCTGGCGGTGAGTGATGTCGGCGGTTTAGACCATTTAAAAGCGATAGTGCCGCAGACACCGCTGAATTTTTCCACAGCACTGGCGCTGGTCGTCGGATCGTTTGTCAGCGCAGGAACATTAACCGCCGACTTCGTTCGCTTTGGTCGCAACGCCAAAGGCGCAGTGCTGATCGCCATGGTGGCGTTTTTCCTTGGCAACTCCTTGATGTTCATCTTCGGCGCGGCTGGTGCCGCCGCGGTAGGACAGGCGGATATCTCTGACGTGATGATTGCCCAGGGGCTGCTGCTGCCCGCGATCATCGTTCTCGGCCTGAATATCTGGACAACCAATGACAACGCGCTGTACGCCTCCGGTCTGGGATTTGCCAATATTACCGGCCTTTCCAGCCGCACATTGTCCGTGGCCAACGGTATTATTGGAACACTGTGCGCATTATGGCTTTACAATAACTTTGTCGGCTGGCTGACATTCCTGTCGGCGGCCATCCCTCCTATTGGCGGAGTGATTATTGCCGATTATCTGTTAAACCACCGCCGGTACACCAACTTCAACACAGCACAGTTTATTCCCGTCAACTGGATAGCGATCCTGTCCGTTGCATTAGGCATTGCCGCAGGTCACTATATTCCCGGTATTGTGCCGGTCAACGCCGTACTTGGCGGCGTATTCAGCTATATCCTGCTGAACCCACTTTTCAATCGCAACCTTGCTAAATCCCCGGAGGTCAGCCATGCAGAATAACACCATCACTCTAACTCAAACCCGTCTGCAGGGGCGTGAAGGATTGTGGCAAATCACGATTGAAAACGGGCGTTTTAGCCGTATTGATCCCCAGGGAACAGCATCTGCGCCACAGGGCAAGGTGCTTGATGCCGAAGGCGGCCTGGCCATTCCACCGTTCGTTGAGCCACATATCCATCTGGACACCACGCAAACCGCAGGTGAGCCGAGCTGGAACCAGTCTGGTACGTTATTTGAAGGCATTGAGCGTTGGGCCGAACGTAAGGCAATGCTCACGCACGAAGACGTCAAAGCGCGTGCCATGCAGACGCTGAAGTGGCAGATGGCCAACGGCATCCAGTATGTCCGAACTCACGTAGACGTTTCCGATCCTACGCTGACGGCGCTGAAAGCCATGCTGGAAGTGAAGCAAGAAGTGGCACCGTGGGTGGAGCTGCAGATTGTGGCGTTCCCACAGGAAGGTATTCTTTCTTATCCCAACGGCGAAGCGCTGCTAGAAGAAGCTGTGCGTTTGGGTGCCGACGTCATTGGCGCAATTCCTCACTTTGAATTCACGCGTGAATATGGCGTCGAGTCGCTGCACAAAACTTTCGCCCTGGCGCAGAAGTATGACCGACTTATCGATGTGCACTGTGACGAGATTGATGATGAGCAATCGCGCTTTGTTGAAACCGTCGCGGCGCTGGCACATCGCGATGGCATGGGATCGCGCGTGACAGCCAGCCACACCACAGCGATGCATTCCTACAACGGCGCATATGCTTCCCGCCTTTTCCGTCTGTTAAAAATGTCAGGTATTAACTTCGTCGCGAATCCGCTAGTGAATATTCACCTGCAAGGGCGCTTTGATACGTATCCTAAACGTCGCGGCATCACCCGCGTCAAGGAGATGCTGGAAGCGGACATCAATGTTTGCTTTGGGCATGATGACGTTTTTGACCCGTGGTACCCGCTGGGCACCGCCAATATGCTGCAGGTACTGCATATGGGATTACATGTGTGTCAGCTGATGGGATACGGACAGATTAACGATGGGCTGAACCTGATCACTACCCACAGTGCGAAAACCCTGCACCTGCAGGATTATGGTCTGAACGTGGGGAACGCCGGAAATCTGGTAATTTTAGCGGCAGAAAATGGGTTTGATGCGGTTCGTCGCCAGACGCCTGCACGTTATTCCATTCGTCACGGGCGAGTCATTGCTGAAACGGTGCCAAGCCAGACCACGCTGCATCTGGCACAACCGGAAGCGGTGACGTTTAAGCGCTAGGTTGTTCTATCCAGTGTCGGATGGCACAAGCCTTGCCATCCGACACGGTCTGTCAGACGTGTAATAAGCTGGCGCGCACCTTAATCACCACCTTTTTAATGTCCATCGGGGCTTGCACCACACAGCCCGGTTTATGCGGCTCGCCCGGCATAAAAATCGCAAATCTTCCCGGCTTCAGTACGATCGCCTGCTCATCGGCAATCTCGCTGCACAGCTGATAGTCATCCTCAACATGCATCTCATCGCACTGGCGAGCAGAATCGGTCATCCCGAACAGAATACGTTCTTCACCCGCCAGCAGTACCTGAATATCAATATATTGCTCGTGCAACTCCGCTTTCTTTTGCTCCGGTTGTTGCGTAACAAACTGCATGACGTTCATAAAGACATTCTCACCTTGCAGCTCATAGCGCCCCGGTGCTTTATCCTGCGGTTTTGCCGCAACAGCCTGCGTTAATGCCTGCTGCAATACCGGATGCAATCCAGCAGAAAGCTGAGACTGTAAATCCCCTGACATCATCATCATTCTCCCTGGGCCAACAGCGCGGCCCCCAGTAGTCCAGCGTCATGACGGTAATGTGCCGCCAGTAATTTCACGTGATAAGTCGCGGGTTCCTGTGCCAGCCAGGCTTTCACCTGCGCCAGATAACCTTCAGCCAACCCGACGCTTCCGCCAATAACAACGCACTGGCAGTCGGTTGTCGCCTTCACATCGGCAATCAGACGTGCCAACGTGCATGCCGATCGCTGGATCAATTGACACGCCTGTTCATCCCCTTGTCTGGCCCGGCTAAAAATAATTTTTGCATCACATCCAGCAAGTGAGCCTTCGGCTGCCGCTGCAATCCCACGGCCGGAAGCGATAGCCTCCACGCACCCCACTCGTCCACAACCACATTGCGGACCATACGGGTCCGCCAGTGTATGACCTACATGCCCCGCCAGCCCCCCGGCTCCGGTTAACAACTTTCCGTTGCTAACCACGCCGCCACCAACACCGGTCGATACAGTAATAAACGCCATATCGTGGTATTTCCCGCCAAGTGCATGATATTCAGCCCACGCAGCGGCCTGTGCGTCATTCACCGCCAACGTCGGTAGACCGGTGAATGACTCCAGCGTTTGCACCAGCGGGAAATGCATCAATCCCCCCAGATTTAATGGATTCAGTGCCAGGAGCGCGCCCTCACGGATGATGCCGGTTGAGGCAATCGCCACGCGCTGAGCCTGTGCCAGCAACGGCTCAATCAGCGCTTCCAGAGCAGCTCGCAGCGCTTGTGGTGTTTTGCTGGCGGGTGTCGGAAGTGCGTGACGGTCACGCATTTGCAGGCGACCATCAACCAGTGCAGCGGCCAGTTTAGTACCGCCGATATCAATCGCCAGGGTGGTCATAGCGCGGCCTTTTTCATCGCCGTGGTGTACCACTGGCAAATGTGTTCCAGTCGGGTAATAGCAGAACCCACTGTCACCGCCCAGGCCCCGTGGCGCATGGCTTCAGCTGCTTGTGCTGGCGTGTTATAACGTCCTTCGGCAATCACCCGACACCCGGCATCACGTAACGCTTTCACCAGCGCCAGATCCGGCTCATCTGGTGTTTCTGGTGTCGTATAACCCGACAGCGTCGTACCAATAATTTCCGCGCCGAGTTGCTGGCAGGCCAGGCCGTCTTTCAGCGACGAACAGTCGGCCATGGCCAGACAGTGATGTTGATGAATTCGTGCCAACAGTGCGGCGACGGGAACAGGACGCACGCGGTCTGTACCATCAATCGCTATAATGTCAGCTCCCGCCTGCGCCAACGCATCGACATCATCTAAAAATGTAGTGATGCGTACCGGGGAGTCAGCAAGATCGCGTTTCAGAATACCTATAATTGGCAGCGAAACGACCGCCCGGGTCGCCTGCAGGTTTTCCACGCCTTCAATACGCAGCGCCACCGCACCAGCCTGCTCGGCTGCCAGCGCCATGGCGGCGACAATTTCAGGTTTATCCAGCGGGCTGTCAGGAACGGGCTGGCAGGAGACAATCAGTCCGCCATCAGCGGCAATCTTTTTATCCAGTAGCTCAAGTAACGACATACATCTCTCAACGCCGGGCAAGCGGATTAACTTTTTGATTTCACCATGGTGCTTTTATCGCCGCCAAACGGCACGGCTCCACTAAACGGTTTACCATCAATGGCATCATGTGTACGTAGTGCTTCAGGCCGCAGCCAACGCTGTACACGAGACGGCATATCAAGGCCAATCAACAGGATCACCACAAATGTCAGGCCGAAAGAAAGCGATCCCAGCGCTGTGCCCAGATCCAGACGTTGTGCAATCAGCGCCCCGATGATCGGTGCCAGTGCCCCACCAAGTGCCCCTACGTTGTAGGTGAACCCCAGGCCCGCCGCACGCTGGTCGGTATCGAAATAACCACCAATAAGTTTTGGTAAGATCCCGGAGATCCCCTGCCCAAGCATTTGCTGGAAAAACAGTAGCAAACCCAGAACCCAGACATTGGCCCCGCCAATCGCAAACACAGGGATAATCAGCAACTGCGAGGCCAGCAGACTGCACACATAAGCCTTGCGGGTACCCAGCCAGTCGCCAAGGAAACCACCGACGCAGCAGCCAACCGCCGCACCAAAGCCACTAAAGAACAGGACCCTGGCAACCGTTGAAGGGTCATACATCAGTTCAGTTTTCAAATACGTTGGCAGCAGCGCCTGAATCGGCCACGAGTAGAGAAATGCGAACAGCACGACAACCATCAGCATCACACCCGTCGGCCAACGTTTACCGCTGCTTTGCACCATAAAGCTAATGAAAATAAACGCACATATCAGGCCGAGGACCGCCACGATAGCCGCATTTTGCAGGTCGCCAGCAAAGCAGAACCACAGCGCGGTTGCAGCGGCGATCGTCATCAGAATATTAATTACCCGATGCTCGCCCCGGTAGAGAATATCCACCATAGTGCGCACTGGCGCTTTACCTGCGTGTTTTTCTTTCCAGTCCTCTGCCTCCGGAATATTTTTACGCAGCCAGAGGGCGAAGATAATTGGCAGAATGCCGATGAAGAACAGCGCACGCCATCCCCAGACCGGAACCACCAGGCTGTAAACCTGGGCGGCAATCACAGCGCCGACCGAGAAACCAGAAATCAGGAAACCACTGGCTTTGTTACGCAGGTGTTTAGGCCAGCTTTCAATAACGTAGGTGGCGCTGGAGCCGTACTCACCGGCCATTCCCATACCGATAACCAGGCGGGCGATAAACATGGTGGTGTAGCCTGGCGCGAAGCCACAGGCCAGCGTCCCCACAGAGAACAGAATGATACTGGTGACCATTGCCAGGCGACGTCCATAACGGTCACCCATCGCACCCAGCATTAACCCGCCAAACCAGCGAGAGATGAAGGCGGCTGAAATCAGGCTCGCCGCCTGCACCGTCGTCAGTCCGAATTCGCCTTGTACTTCCGTCAGTACAAGGGCGATTAATACAAAATCAAAACCATCAAGCAAATATCCCAGCCAGGCGGCGGAAAATGCCCGCCATTGTGCCCGATTGAGATGGCGATACCACGGGATGCTCTGGGTAGAAGTACTCATTTTACTCTCCCAACGATCTTTGTTGTTGTGCCGGATGGCGGCTTCGCCTTTTCCGGCCTACGGTCGAAAAATCCAGGCCGGGCAAGCGAAGCGCCCCCGGCGACCCGCGATTACGCTTTTTCCGCCAGCAGTTGGTTCGCCAGGGCTTTCAGTTCTGGCAAATATTGTTCATCTACCGGAGCGAACGGTTTACGGCACAGAGGTACAGAAACCACATCCATATAGTGCAGTACCGTTTTCAGACCGCGGAATACGCCAACCTTGATGAGCAGATCGATAACCTCATTGCACTCGGTTTGCAGCTTTTGTGCAGCCCGGATATCGCCTTCTTTGAGCGCTTTCACAATTCCCTGATAACGCCATCCCATGATGTTGTAAGTACTGCCAATCCCACCATCCGCACCGGCCAGCAACCCAGAAGCGAAGATCTCGTCATAGCCGTTGTAAAGCACCAGATCGGGGTGAGCGCGGCGGATCTGTTCCATTTGATAGAGATCGCCTGAGGTTTGCTTCAGCGCGCCAACGCCCGGCAACGTCACCAACGTGTTGATCTGATCCAGCGTCAGTTTTACGCCGCTCAGTGCCGGGATGTTATAGACCACCATCGGTAAGCCATCGGCGGAATCAATAATTGCGCGGTAGTGATCGCAGTGCTCTTCAAAGCTGAACGGATAGTAAAACGGCGTAACGGCCGAAACCGCATCAAATCCGTAGCGATGCGCAGCGCTCGCCAGCTGCTGGCTCTCTTCAGTGCTCACCGTGCCAACGTGGGCAATTAAGGTCACTTTACCTTTCGCTTCTTCAGCAACAATTTCCAGCACCTGCTCTCTTTCAGCGCGGTTTTGGACAAAGGCCTCACCCGTTGAGCCACCGACATAGAGCCCATCAACGCCCTGCCCAATGTTGAAACGCACCAGACGGCGCAAGCTCTCGGTGTCCAGTTTCTGCTGGTTATCGAATGGAGTTAATAACGCTGGCATTACGCCTTTTAAATTTCTTGCCATAACGACCTCTGAAGATGATTAGTGTTGTCTGACTACATACCTTTATACCTGTTATACCAGATCAAATAAGCAGCAATACAATACAGAACGCTTATAGTGCGATCTGCTTCACTAAAAGACCGTCAGGATCGCGATTACTTACGCAATTTTTTACTTTTGCTGAAGGCGTGCCAGGTTGCGGAAACGCTATTGAGATGTTCTTGCAGTGCGCGGTCTGCTTCTTCAGGATCGCGCTGGCGAATCGCGTCGACAATAGCGATATGCTGCTGATAACTCACGTTATTGTGCTCATACAATTCTTGATCGGCGACGGCCGGACGGGCAGCTATTAACCAGTCTAACAGCGCAACATGGATCGCCATAAAGATGGGGTTGCCCGGGATCTCTGCCAGCACACGGTGGAAGTCAACATCTGAACGGATGAAGAGCGCATTGTCTTCCAGCGACTGACTGTTGATCTCCAGTGCTTTCGCCAGTCTGTCGATTTGCTCGTCAGTGGCATGCTCTGCGGCATAACGCACCAGGCTGGACTCAAAGAACAATCGCAGCTGCTCAAAATGGGAAATACCACCAGGATGTGAGAGGAAATCTTTCGCCATGCCGGACAGTTCGCTGATAATCGTATCGGCCGAAGGACGTGAAACGCGGGCGCGTTCACCGTTGTTAATTTGCACCAGACCTTTACGCTTTAACGCCGCCAGCGCTTCTCGTACAGAAGGACGGCCAACATTGAAAAAAGCCATCAGTTCTCGCTCTGACGGCAACTGTTCCCCTTCGCCAAATTCCCGACGGCGAATCATCTGTTCAAGTTCTTCCTCAACCATTTCAGACAGTTTTTTACGCGCCAGCGGGCGGCTGCGTAAGCTACGGCCAATGGTGGATGGAGAGTCTTCAGCTTGCGAATCAAATGCGTTCATAGGGTCCATTCAGCTAAGTCGTGGTGACAAATAACAGCGAGTTCATCGTAACACAGGATCGAAAGCAGGGTGAAATGGTGGTCTGTGGGAGATATGCTCATACCGATGATATATAAAATTCATATATTTAAATATGAATGATTGAGCGGACAGTTTTTTATTACCATGGGATAAAACCAACTTTATGAAATCTGCGAATATCATCTTTAAAATAAATCATAAGCCACTATTTTAAAACGAAAAATAACCAAACCTCGATTATAAAAACACGATATCCACTCCAAAACACATGCCAGAAAAAATATAACATCCGCATTTAAAACAGCGTTATTACCGGATTTATCTTCTTCTCTGGCATGGAGTGAAAAAATGTTCGGCATTATTATCTCTGTCATCGTTTTATTAACGATGGGTTACCTGATCCTCAAAAACTACAAACCACAGGTAGTACTGGCAGCAGCCGGGATCTTCCTGATGATCTGCGGCGTCTGGTTGGGGTACGGCGCACTGGTCGCCAGCGACAAAAGCAGCGGTTATCTGCTGGTCGATATTTATAATGAAATTCTTCGTATGCTCTCAAACCGGGCGGCCGGACTGGGGTTATCCATCATGGCGGTGGGCGGTTATGCCCGCTATATGGACAGAATGGGAGCCAGCCGGGCAATGGTCAGCCTGTTGAGCCGCCCACTTAAGCACATCCACTCACCCTATATTGTGCTTGCCGCGACGTATGTAATTGGTCAAATCATGGCACAGTTCATCACCAGTGCTTCCGGATTGGGCATGCTGCTGATGGTTACGCTCTTCCCAACGCTGGTCAGCCTGGGCGTGAGCCGTTTATCCGCGGTAGCGGTCATTGCCACTTCGATGTCGATTGAATGGGGCATTCTGGAAACTAACTCAATTTTCGCCGCACAGGTTGCGGGGATGAAAATAGCCACTTATTTCTTCCACTACCAACTTCCTGTCGCATCCTGCGTCATCATCGCCGTCGCCATCGCACACTTTTTCGTTCAACGCCGGTTTGATCAAAAAACACAACCAGACAACACAGGCTTCAATGAACAAAAGACGCTGGAGGATGTGCCGCCACTCTATTACGCCATTTTACCGGTGATGCCGCTGCTCCTGATGTTGGGCTCGCTGTTGCTGGCGCATATGGGATTAATGCAGGCAGAGTTGAATCTGGTGGTGGTGATGCTAATGAGTTTGTCGCTGACCATGTTTGTGGAGTTTCTTCATAAACATAATCTGCGTGAGACTATGGATGATGTGCAGGCGTTTTTTGACGGCATGGGAACACAGTTTGCCAACGTCGTCACACTGGTGGTGGCCGGTGAGATCTTTGCCAAGGGTTTAACCACTATCGGCACCGTCGATGCGGTGATTAAAGGTGCGGAACACTCCGGGCTTGGCGGTATCGGTGTGATGATCATTATGGCCGTGGTTATCGCCGCCTGCGCAATTGTAATGGGATCCGGGAATGCACCGTTTATGTCATTCGCCAGTCTGATCCCGGATATTGCTGCGGGGCTGCATATTCCTGCGGTTGTGATGATTATGCCGATGCACTTCGCCACCACGCTGGCACGTGCGGTTTCACCGATTACCGCTGTGATTGTCGTGACATCCGGTATTGCTGGCGTGTCGCCTTTTGAGGTAGTAAAACGGACAGCCATCCCAATGGCGATAGGATTTGTGGTCAATATGATTGCCACTATCGCGCTGTTTTATTGATATCTGACGCAGAATGCAAAACAGGCCCGCAAGGGCCTGTTTGATTATTTCACTACGCGTAGCGCCGGACGCCCACCGCGAGGAGGCGGCGGTGTGTCGTCAGGATCGTCATCGTGATTATCCGGTTTATCGCCATCAATCACCGACATCACCGTTTCGTTTTCGCTCTCAGGCGCGACATCGTCATCATTGAGGCTGTCGACATCTTCGTCATAGGCCGCTTCAGGTTCAAACATCGTTCCTGCGCCGTTTTCACGGGCATAGATCGCGAGTACCGCCGCCAGTGGTACGGAAACGTTGCGCGGCACGCCGCCAAAGCGCGCGTTAAAGCGCACTTCGTCGTTTGCCAGTTCCAGATTGCCCACGGCACGCGGCGCAATATTCAAAACAATTTGCCCGTCACGTGCATATTCCATCGGAACCTGCACGTCCTGGAGCGTCACATCCACCACCAGGTGCGGCGTGAGCTGGTTGTCTAGCAACCACTCATAGAATGCGCGCAGCAGATACGGACGGCGTGGTGTTAGCTGTGGCAAATCCATACAGGTTAACCCCGGCCCAGACGCATTTCACGTTCAGGCTCAGTCAGAGAAGCCAGGAAAGAGTCACGTTCAAAGACGCGGGTCATATACCCTTTCAGTTCTTTCGAACCTGCACCGTTGAATTCAATACCCAGCTGCGGTAAACGCCACAGCAGCGGCGCCAGGTAGCAATCGACCAGGCTGAACTCATCGCTCAGGAAATACGGTTTTTGACCAAAGACTGGGGCAATTGCCAGCAGCTCTTCACGCAGACGTTTACGTGCAACATCGGCTTCAGATGCGGAACCGTTCACGATGACGTTCATCAGCGTGTACCAGTCTTTTTCAATACGCTGCATGTACAGACGGCTCTCACCACGCGCAACCGGGTAAACCGGCATCAGCGGAGGATGCGGGAAACGCTCATCCAGGTATTCCATAATGATGCGAGATTCCCACAGGGTCAGCTCACGATCCACCAGTGTCGGGACGCTCTGATTCGGGTTGAGGTCGATCAGATCCTGCGGTGGATTGTCCTTCTCCACGTGCTCAATCTCGAAACTAACACCTTTCTCAGCCAGCACAATGCGGACCTGATGGCTATAGATGTCAGTAGGACCAGAAAACAGCGTCATTACCGAACGTTTGTTGGCAGCGACAGCCATGAAAACCTCCAGGTATATTCAGAATTTTTACTGCTACCAGCCACTATGTGACCAGCCAGAAGTGATGTCACCCAGATTCGGGAAAGCCATTACTGTTCAAAATACAAACAAAAAATGAGCGATACCGGACATTTGGGCAGAAAATTGGATGATAGTTTACCAGATTTTGTGACCTTTGTGGTGAGTCGATTCTGGAAATGGGGAAAAAGAGGTGGCAATCAGCGGATTACCGTGGTTCTACGCGGAGAAATAACCATAAAAAAACCCGCCGAAGCGGGTTTTTTCGCAAATTGTCGTCTGCCGGAGCAGAGTACAATTAACGTTTGGAGAACTGAGGACGACGACGTGCTTTACGCAGACCGACTTTCTTACGTTCAACCTGACGAGCATCACGGGTAACGAAGCCAGCTTTACGCAGTTCGCCACGCAGGGATTCGTCGTACTCCATCAGAGCGCGGGTGATACCGTGACGGATCGCACCAGCCTGACCAGAGATACCACCACCTTTAACAGTGATGTACAGATCCAGTTTCTCAACCATGTCGACCAGTTCCAGCGGCTGACGAACTACCATGCGGGCAGTTTCACGACCGAAGTACTGTTCCAGAGAACGTTGGTTGATTACGATTTTACCGCTACCCGGTTTGATGAAAACGCGAGCTGCGGAACTTTTGCGGCGACCAGTGCCGTAGTATTGATTTTCAGCCATTGCCTATAATCCCGATTAGATGTCAAGAACTTGCGGTTGCTGTGCCGCGTGGTTGTGCTCGTTGCCAGCGTAAACTTTCAGTTTACGGAACATAGCACGACCCAGCGGGCCTTTTGGCAGCATGCCTTTAACCGCGATTTCAAGCACACGCTCAGGACGGCGAGCAATCATCTCTTCAAAGGTCGCTTGTTTGATACCACCGATGTGGCCGGTGTGGTGATAGTACACTTTGTCAGTACGCTTGTTGCCGGTTACAGCAACTTTGTCAGCGTTCAGAACGATGATGTAATCACCGGTATCTACGTGCGGAGTGTATTCCGCTTTGTGCTTACCGCGCAGGCGCAGAGCCAGTTCGGAAGCCAGACGGCCCAGAGTTTTACCGGTCGCGTCAACAACATACCAGTCGCGTTTTACGGTTTCTGGTTTAGCTGTAAAAGTTTTCATTAAAAGCTTACCCAAATAAATAAGTTACACGTTGGTGAACACCCAAACGTTTTGTCAGTTGAGGTTCACACGACATTGTCCAGCAAACCTACCCCTTCGAATAGCCTATGCCGGCGCATAGAAAGTTTTGGGAAAAAAACTCTCTCGTAACGTGGGGTCGCAAGATTATAGAGAAGTCAGGGTCAAAGATCGACCCCTTTATGTGATTTGCGGCAGGTTTAACCAGCTAAATGTTCCCGCTTCAGATACTCCTCGCTTTGCATCTCCTGCAAACGCGACAAACAACGCTGGAATTCAAACTTCAGGCGCTCGCCCTGGTAGATTTCATATAAAGGCGCTGCGGCGCTGACCACCAGCTTAACGTGGCGTTCGTAGAACTCATCCACCAGCGCGATAAAGCGTCGTGCCTCACTCTCCATCAGCGTCGTCATGACCGGTACATCAGACAGCAGCACCGTGTGGAACAGGCGCGACAAGGCGATGTAATCGTGCTGACTGCGGGCATCGACGCACAACGTAGTGAACGATACCGCCAGCGTCTGGTTCTCAACGGCCAGCGTCTGCATCGGGCGGTGGTTAATCTCCAGCGTCGGCGCGTGATCACCTTTCGCGCCCGCCAAGGCCAGCCAGAGCTTATCCATCTGCCGCCGCGTTTCATCATTAAGCGGGGCCAGCCATAAGTGTGCCTGAGTTAACGTACGTAACCGGTAGTCAACGCCGGCGTCCACGTTCATGATGTCGCAATACTGTTTAATGGCTTCGATAGCGGGAAGGAAGCGCGTACGTTGCAAACCGTTACGATACAGTTCATCTGGCGGAATATTGGAGGTCGCGACCAGCGTAATGCCACGGGCAAACAGCGCCTTCATCAGACCGCCGAGCAGCATGGCATCGGTGATGTCAGAAACAAAAAACTCGTCAAAGCACAGCACGTCCGTTTCGGCCTTAAAACGGTCGGCAATGATTTCCAGCGGATCGCTCTGCCCCTGCAGGGCGGTAAGCTCTTCATGGACGCGCAGCATAAAACGGTGAAAGTGCAAACGCTGTTTACGTCCGCCCGGCAGGCTATGGTAGAACAGATCCATCAGCCAGGTTTTTCCACGCCCTACGCCCCCCCACATATACAGACCACGCACCGGCGTGTTTTCCTTCGGCTCACGCTTACCCAGCAATTTACCAAAGCGGGCCATCAGTCCACTCTCCTGCGCCGCTGGAGGTGTAATCGTCGTGAGCTCCTGGTAAATCGTTTCCAGTCGATTCACCGCTTC
Organism: Citrobacter sp. wls716; assembly: GCF_005280975.1. Lineage (NCBI taxonomy): Bacteria > Pseudomonadati > Pseudomonadota > Gammaproteobacteria > Enterobacterales > Enterobacteriaceae > Citrobacter > Citrobacter sp. wls716. Next base: position 48,232 of record NZ_SZWX01000051.1, on the reverse strand, counting down.
TTGTTGTACGTTGTCGGGTTGATGGCTGCCGTCGTTAAGGGCCTGCAGGTATCGCGATGTCGGGGAAAAGCTTTGCATGATGTTATTGTTATTCCTTGAGAATCGATGTGCCGTCGCTCACGGTTGACGAAAAAAAGGCCGTTCTACATTACGTGATATAAACACGGGATTCCACTTCTACGGGATTAGCGGTTATAGTGGCATAATCAGGCGCAGGCATGGAGCCTAAAGCCAACACCCTACGGAAACAAAAGACAACGGGAGATGTTCATGACCTGGGAATATGCGCTAATTGGGTTAGTCGTCGGTATCATTATTGGTGCTGTAGCCATGCGTTTTGGTAATCGTAAATTACGCCAACAGCAGGCATTACAGTACGAACTGGAAAAGAACAAAGCTGAACTGGAAGAGTACCGCGAAGAGCTGGTGAGCCACTTTGCCCGCAGCGCTGAATTGCTGGATAACATGGCGGACGATTATCGTCAGATCTACCAGCATATGGCGAAAAGTTCCAGCAACCTGCTGCCGGGTATGTCAGCGGAAAACAACCCATTCCGCAATCGTCTGGCTGAGTCTGAAGCGGGTAACGATCAGGCGCCGGTTCAGATGCCGCGTGACTATTCCGAAGGGGCTTCCGGCCTGCTGCGTAGTGGCGCAAAGCGCGACTAACTGCACATCGTTAAGAAATTTATGGGGCGCAGCAATTGCGCCCTCCGCTTCTCTTCCCGTCCCAGCTATTATTTAGTCGTTAGCCTCATTGTGACCAAACCGAAAATTCAATAACATCAAACTGTTTTGAATCATCTTCCGTTTACTCAAGGTACGAGAGCAGGATCCATGAAAAAACAAACCCAGCTGTTGAGTGCATTAGCGTTAAGTGTCGGGTTAACTCTCTCGGCGCCATTCCAGGCCATTGCGTCGATTCCCGGTCAGGTCCCCGGACAGGCAGCGCTTCCCAGCCTCGCCCCGATGCTGGAAAAAGTGTTACCAGCCGTGGTTAGCGTGAGAGTCGAAGGTACCGCCACTCAGGGGCAGAAAGTCCCGGAAGAGTTCAAAAAGTTCTTTGGTGATGAATTGCCCGACCAACCTTCCCAACCTTTTGAAGGGTTAGGTTCCGGGGTCATTATTGACGCTGCCAAAGGCTATGTTCTGACCAACAACCACGTTATTAATCAGGCACAGAAAATTAGCGTTCAGCTGAACGATGGCCGCGAGTTCGACGCTAAGCTTATCGGCAGCGACGATCAGAGCGACATCGCTCTGCTGCAAATTCAACATCCCAGCAACCTGACGCAAATTGCCATTGCCGACTCCGACAAACTCCGCGTGGGTGATTTCGCGGTAGCCGTGGGTAACCCGTTTGGTTTGGGGCAAACTGCCACCTCCGGCATCGTATCGGCTTTGGGTCGTAGCGGGTTGAACCTGGAAGGTCTGGAAAACTTTATTCAGACCGATGCGTCTATTAACCGCGGTAACTCTGGCGGTGCGTTGCTCAACCTCAACGGTGAGCTGATTGGTATCAATACCGCCATTCTGGCGCCTGGCGGCGGCAGCATTGGGATCGGCTTTGCTATCCCCAGTAACATGGCGCGTACGCTGGCGCAGCAGTTAATGCAGTTTGGCGAAATCAAACGCGGCCTGCTGGGTATTAAAGGTACTGAAATGACCGCTGACATCGCTAAAGCATTCAAACTGGATGTACAACGTGGCGCGTTTGTCAGCGAAGTTCTGCCTAACTCAGGTTCCGCAAAAGCGGGCGTGAAATCCGGTGATGTTATTACCAGTCTTAACGGCAAACCGCTCAGTAGTTTCGCCGAACTGCGTTCACGTATTGCGACAACCGAACCGGGGACCAAAGTCAAACTGGGCCTGCTGCGTAACGGTAAACCACTGGAAGTTGAAGTGACGCTGGATACCAGTACATCATCTTCCGCCAGTGCGGAAATGATTGCACCGGCGTTGCAAGGGGCCACGCTCAGCGACGGGCAGCTAAAAGACGGTGCCAAAGGTATTCGAATTGATAACGTTGAAAAAAGTAGCCCAGCCGCACAGGCCGGCCTGCATAAAGATGACGTCATCATCGCCGTTAACCGCGATCGGGTGAACTCGATTGCCGAAATGCGTAAAGTGCTGGAAACGAAACCGTCAATCATTGCTCTGCAGGTCGTTCGTGGAAACGAGAGTATTTACCTGCTTTTGCGTTAACCTGGACAACCGGACATCAGCCCCCCGTGTGATGTCCGGTAAACTCGTGATATGCTGCTGCCGTTCCCTTTTTTAATGACGCCGCCATCATGTTTGTGAAGCTTTTACGTTCGGTCGCGATTGGTTTAATCGTCGGCGCCATTCTGCTGGCCGCGATGCCCTCTCTGCGCAAAATTAATACGCTTACCGCACCACAGTTCGACAGCACAGATGAAACACCTGCCAGCTATAACCCGGCAGTTCGCCGTGCTGCGCCTGCCGTGGTCAACGTGTACAACCGCAGTATGAACAGCACGACGCATAACCAGCTTGAGATCCGCACGCTCGGTTCAGGCGTGATCATGGATCAGCGCGGCTATATCATTACCAACAAGCACGTCATTAATGATGCCGACCAAATCATCGTCGCATTGCAGGATGGGCGTGTCTTTGAAGCGCTGCTTGTTGGCTCCGATACCTTAACCGACCTTGCGGTGCTGAAAATCAACGCAGCAGGCGGGTTGCCGACGATCCCGATTAATAACAAACGTGTACCGCATATTGGTGATGTCGTGCTTGCCATTGGTAACCCGTACAACCTTGGGCAAACCATCACTCAGGGGATCATCAGCGCCACGGGGCGTATTGGCCTGAACCCAACGGGCCGGCAAAACTTCCTGCAAACGGATGCCTCCATTAACCATGGTAACTCTGGCGGTGCGCTGGTTAACTCTCTGGGTGAGTTGATGGGGATTAACACACTGTCGTTTGATAAAAGCAATGATGGTGAAACGCCGGAAGGGATTGGCTTTGCCATTCCGTTTCAGTTGGCGACGAAAATCATGGATAAGCTGATCCGCGACGGGCGCGTTATTCGTGGCTACATCGGCATCAGCGGGCGTGAAATTGCACCGCTGCATGCACAAGGTAGCGGCATGGATCAAATTCAGGGGATTGTCGTGAACGAAGTGGCACCGGATGGCCCGGCGGCCCAGGCCGGAATTCAGGTCAACGACCTCATCATTTCGGTAAATAATAAACCGGCAGTATCAGCGCTGGAGACCATGGATCAGGTCGCTGAGATTCGCCCCGGTTCGGTTATCTCCGTGGTCGTGATGCGCGATGACAAGCAGTTAACGCTGCAGGTCACGATTCAGGAATATCCGGCGACGAACTAACGCGGATATAAAAAAACCGGAAATCATCCGGTTTTTTTAACATTTCGATGGGCTTGTAGGCCAGATAAGGTGTTTACACCGCATCCGGCATCTGTATGCCTGATGGCGACGCAAAACGTCTTATCAGGCCTACCGAAAAGAGTTATTTAACGAACTCTTCGCCCAGCGTGATATCTTTCTTCAGCGTATCCAGCATGCCTTCCAGCGAGCTTTGTTCGAACGCGCTCAGTTTACCGATGGACTGACGTTCTTCTACGCCATTTTTGCCCAGCAGCAGCGGCTGAGAGAAGAAGCGAGCATACTGGCCATCGCCTTCAACGTAAGCACATTCCACCACACCTTTTTCGCCGCTCAGCGCGCGAACCAGTGACAGACCGAAACGTGCTGCAGCCTGACCCATAGACAGGGTTGCAGACCCGCCACCGGCTTTTGCTTCCACAACTTCAGTACCCGCGTTCTGGATACGTTTGGTCAGGTCGGCCGCTTCTTGTTCAGTGAAGCTTACACCAGGGATTTGTGACAGCAGCGGCAGAATGGTCACACCAGAGTGTCCACCGATAACCGGGACTTCAACGTCGCCAGGCTGCTTGCCTTTCAGTTCCGCCACAAAGGTGTTGGAGCGGATGATGTCCAGCGTAGTTACGCCAAACAGTTTGTTCTTATCGTATACGCCTGCTTTTTTCAGCACTTCAGCAGCGATAGCAACGGTCGTGTTCACTGGGTTAGTGATGATACCGATACACGCTTTCGGGCAAGTTGTAGCAACCTGCTGCACCAGATTCTTCACGATGCCAGCATTCACGTTAAACAGGTCAGAACGGTCCATACCTGGTTTACGTGCAACACCCGCAGAAATCAGCACCACGTCAGCACCTTCCAGTGCAGGGGTCGCATCTTCACCGCTGAAGCCTTTGATTTTCACAGCAGTAGGGATATGGCTCAAATCAACGGCCACACCAGGCGTTACTGGAGCGATGTCGTACAGGGAGAGTTCTGAACCTGAAGGCAGTTGGGTTTTTAACAGTAATGCTAGCGCCTGACCGATACCACCAGCAGCGCCGAGGACTGCAACTTTCATCCTAAACTCCTTATTATATTGATAAGCAAAATGTCTATTGCTCCGCGGCGGCGACCTTAATTCACAAATCCAACGAATTCAATAACCACGCGTCAAGAATGCGTAGTCACGCAAATTTGGCTTTTATGCATTTAACTTACGTAAAATAAAACCTAAGTTACGTAATTCAAAACCACTCGCACAGTAGAGCAACTTTCCAACAGGTGCTGACAATATACCCTACAGCCATCTCAAAACAACATCAATTTGATAACATTTAATTTACTTTTAATCTTATTTGCGAGCCGTGACACAGGCATGTTTCTTGATAACGAAATTTGATAAAATTCCGCTCTTTCATAACATTATTTCAGCCTTGAACGAGGCAGACCGTTTGCATAAAAATTCATCTGTATGCACAATAATGTTGTTTCTACCGCCATATTACGGGTGACTTATGCGAAGCTCGGCAAAACAAGAAGAATTAGTAAAGGCGTTTAAAGCGCTGCTTAAAGAAGAAAAATTCAGCTCTCAGGGCGAAATCGTCCTCGCGTTGCAGGATCAGGGCTTTGATAATATCAACCAGTCCAAGGTTTCACGCATGCTGACCAAGTTTGGTGCCGTGCGTACCCGCAATGCGAAAATGGAAATGGTGTACTGTCTGCCTGCAGAGCTGGGAGTCCCGACAACGTCAAGCCCGTTGAAAAATCTGGTGCTGGATATCGACTACAACGATGCCGTTGTCGTTATTCATACCAGCCCAGGCGCTGCGCAGCTAATTGCCCGCCTGCTGGATTCACTGGGTAAAGCAGAAGGTATTCTTGGAACGATTGCTGGTGACGATACCATCTTCACCACACCGGCCAAAGGTTTTACGGTCAAAGACCTGTACGAAGCCATTCTGGAACTGTTTGAACAAGAACTGTAATCCCCTTCCCCGTCACGCCCTGTGGCGGGGAAAAATCTCTCTTTTCTGCTCCCCTTCTCAACTTTCCACTACCGAACATTTAACAAATAGTGCGTTTCACCGCCAAAATACATTCACACAGTGAATGATTCCAATCAAAAACGCACAATTTGCAAAATATAATATCCTCATGAATTTATTGATTTTATTTTCAAAAATAAGTTCTAACCTGTATTTTTAATTCCATATAGTTATAAAAAATAATTTTTTTAACACTTGATTACCATAGAAACAATTAGCGTGGTATTAATTTATCGCGTGATTAGTGTATACTTGATTTTGTGATGAGGGTCACGAAACAAAGACCCCTAGTAAAAGAATTCGACGAGGTAAATATCATGAAAATCAAAACCACTGTTGCAACTTTAAGCCTTCTCTCAGTTCTCTCTTTCGGTGCAAGCGCCGCTGTTAATCAGGTGAACTCGCAAGAAGCACAGAATCTGCAATCCATGGGTACCATCTCTGTATCTCAGATCGGTAGCTCACCAATGGATATGCGTCAGGCAATCGCCGCTAAAGCAGAAAAAGCGGGCGCCAGCAGCTATCGTGTCACTGAACTCCGTGAAGGTGCTCACTGGCATGCAACCGCAGAATTGTACAAATAAACCCTCGTCGTCTAGTCCGACGACTTGCCCCCGCCTGCCGGGGGCTTTTTTATACCTGTTTTGAGTGACGAACGTTAAAGCGTAACTGTCCTTCGAGCTCTTCTTCTGCTTCATCGAACAGTAAAATCAGCGCGCCATATCGCCTGCGTAACTTATCCGGTAAATGAACAAATTCGATTTCCAGAGGTAAAGGCAAGATTTCCCCAACCACAACCTCCCACAAAGAATCTAAATCAACCACCTTTTCCCGGGCCAGACCGAATGTACGTGCAAACTCACGGTAGAAATCACTCTGATTTTCAATCTCGTCAAAATCAAACGTATAGATATTCATCTATAGCCACCATCCCGACGCCAGTTACTCCACAGACCACCGATATGCAGGGTCTTCCTCAACCTGTTTCCCCTATCCCGCCAGCAAAATTTTATGTTCCTGCGGTCCAGGCATCGTTTACCACCCCCAGCTAAATACTCGTCTTAAGTATAGCCCTGCCTCAGTGTGCGTAATACGTCAGGAATGAACTGTTCATCGTTTAGACAAAGAGAGATACATCACATTTTTGTGCAATCCTATGACTGCGTTTCGGAAACAGTATGAAACAGGTTGGCCATAACTTTCTGAAAAATAATAGATCCGATATTTATCTGATTTTTTCAATATAAAAATCATATCAATAACCGCATTTATCATATTGGATTTGTAATTGAAGCCTCCACAAAATGCATGTAACTGAATAGTCTCTGGAGTCGATATGTCCATGTCTGTTGTCAACGATACCCCGTATGAAGCGGCTGAAATTCTGCGTTCTGCAAAACCCAATTTTCATCCACGTATCGCTCTGATACTTGGGTCAGGTCTGGGGGCTCTTGCCGATCGCATGGAAAATAAAACCACGCTTTCATATCAACAATTACCTGGGTTTCCGGTCAGCACCGTAATCGGCCATGCCGGGGAAGTGGTGATGGGAACGCTTTATGGTATCGACCTCATCTGCATGAAGGGACGTGGGCATTTTTATGAAGGGCTGGGAATGGGCATCATGACCCATGCCGTACGTACCTTTAAACTGTTGGGCTGCGAATTTTTATTCTGTACCAACGCCGCGGGTTCGCTGAACGTAGATATTCCTGCAGGTAGTCTGGTCGCCCTCAACGATCACATCAACACCATGCCATCTACCCCACTTGTCGGGCCGAACGATGAACGCTTTGGTCCTCGCTTCTTTAGCCTCGCTAACGCATACGATCGCGAACTGCGCCAGCAGCTTCACGGTGCCGCAGAGCAGTTGGGTATCACGCTTCATGAAGGGGTTTTTGTCTCTTATCCTGGACCTAATTTTGAGACGGCTGCGGAGATTCGCATGATGCAGCGTATGGGCGGCGATGTCGTCGGTATGTCGGTGGTACCGGAAGTGATAGCTGCACGCCACTGTGGCCTGAAAGTACTGGCCGTTTCAGCCATCACAAATATGGCTGAAGGTCTCAGTGATGTTGAGCTTTCCCATGAACAAACGCTGAAATGCGCTGCCATGGTAACCGAAGATTTTATTCGTTTGATCAGCCAGTTCCTCAAGCAGTACGCCTGATCGTGGTTCCGTAGACGGACAGGTCGCCCTGCTCCGTCTGGAGAAAAGTTATGCCAGACAATCAGTTTTCTCGCGCAAATCTCAATGCCGTTTCGTACCTGAGCTATTACTTTGTTGGCGCACTAGTGTCGACACTGGGGATTGTGCTTGGGCCACTTTGTGCCGCTTTTCATAAAGACCCCAGCTTTATCGGGCAGGTCTTTACTCTGATGAACATCGGAATGTTTGTGCCTATTATGCTTGGCGGCATTCTGATGAAAAAATGGGGGCTGAAAAAACCATTAGTTATTGCTGCAACGCTCACCGTGATTATCAGCGTAGTACTTTTTATCCAACCAACCTTAACGCTGTTTAGCGTTGCAGTGGCCGGAATTGGTGCCTGCGGGGGCGTGTTTATGACCATCGGCAGTTATCTGGTGGTCCGTATTAATCCCGATGAAAAGAGCCGCTCTTCCAGCCTGATTTTTACCGATTTCTTTTTCAGCTTTGCCGGAGCAACCCTTTCCTTACTGTTAGCCTGGATGTTTAAACTGGGTGCCAGTTGGATTGCGATGTATGGGATTATGGGCGGTCTGGGCGCGTTGATGTTGGCTCTTACTCTGCGTTGTCGCTTCCCATCGACAGAGGCTGCGCAGCCGCAGCAACACGAGAAAACGGAAGAGTCAGAACCCTGGGGGATCTCTGTCTATTTGATCTGTTTTACTCTCTTTGCTTTCCTGCTGGCTGAACCCATTTTTACCATGTGGACACCGGGCTACCTGCAATCGCGTTTTACACTTCAGGCGCAGGATGCCGCGCTATTCACTACTGTGTATTGGGTGACGAAAGCCATTGGCCTGTTCCTGAATCAGTTCACCGTGAAATGGATGAAACTGCGCACTTTCCTGCTGATCTGCGCAAGCATTGGTCTGGTCTCTATTGCGCTGATTGCCAACAGCAACAATACCACGCTGATTCTGATAGCGTGCGGCGTGTTTGGTTTCTTTAACTCCGGTTTATTCTCCGGCCTGATGAGCTATGGTTCACTGCAGGTGAGTCGCAGTTCACCAACCTTGATCTCCGCCTTGTTGACGTGCGGCACAGTGGGCACGCTACTGTTTGCCAGCGTCTCCTCCATGGTAAACAGCCACTTTGGTCTGCAGGGGGCGGTGAATACGTCAACTGTCGCCTATTGTGTGTTACTGCTGACGCTGGTTATCGCTGTCACCTGCAGCCAGGCCGAGCGTCTCGCCCGCCCGCCATCCGCTGCGGTTTGACAAGCTTTGGGGAGGACGGCATGATGCCGTTTCTCTCCCTCTCTTACGCGTAACCAGCATGATTGATCTCCAGGCCAATAGCCGAATTCGTCTTCGAACATTGCGTTATTTTCAGGTTCTCGCTGACGAGTTGCACTTTGGCCGGGCCGCGGCCCGGTTAAACATCTCTCAACCGCCGTTGAGTATGCAGATTAAAGAACTGGAAGAGATCCTTGAAACGACGCTATTTGAACGTACCAGCCGTAAAGTGGTTCTCACGCGAGCCGGGCAGGTATTGAAAACGGAAGTCGATCGTATCCTGAGTACCACCGATCAATCCCTCAATTATGTACGACAGATTGGCCGTAGCGAACATCAGCATTTCAACATTGGGATAGTCGGTAGCGCATTGTGGGGAACGCTGCTGACACGTCTAAAGGACTTTAAGAAGCAACAGCCGTACGTAAACTGGAGTTTGCAGGAGCTTTCCCAACATCAGCAAATTGAAGCCTTGCATGCCCGGACGATTGATATTGCGATTAGCCGGAACGTACTGCCCCAATCCGAGACGAATATTCGTAGCCAATTGATTTCCCGCGAAGCGGTTGCTCTCGCCGTACCTGAACACGATCCTCTCTGCCAACACCAAAGCGTCTCACTGGCGATGCTCGCTGAACGCCCCATCATTTCGCTTTCATTCAATCAAAGCAATTTCGCCCGTCAGGTACATGACCGCTGTGTTGAGGTAGGATTTTATCCTCTGATTACCCACCAGGTTAACGAACCGCAAACAGCGCTGGCGCTGGTTAGCGCAGGAATTGGTCTCTCTTTGCTGCCAGAAACCTGCGGATTGATCCACTGGCCAGGCGTTCGTTTCTTACCATTGAATGACCCTATTCCAGCCGATCTTTATGCCTACTGGTACGACGAACAGCTCTCCACATTAATGAACGCGTTTATCATGACATTACAGGGGCGGTAAAACTGAAACCGGAAGAGATATCCTCTTCCGGTTAGATGAGTTATGAATTGCTGGTCAGCGCATGCTGGTATTTGTGCAACATTCCCGTGAGTCGTTTCACTGGCTCCGTCACCTGAGGCGGGGCTTCCCAAAGCGTTAATTTTTCCTGGTAGATATCAAGCTCCTCCAGCAACTGACCAAAGTAGCGTCGGCGTTTGTCATCATTGACTGCAGAAATAACTTGATCGGCGGTACGGCGAAGCTGGCGATGAAACGCCGATAAATCGTCGTTTACCGGTACAGGCGCATCACGTAAACGCTGGTGAGCAATAATCATCGTCAGTGCCAGGCGGAACTTTGCCAGATCACCGGGGAATTTGTTCATCAGTAAAAACAGCTGCTGATACAACGCCGGAAGGTGGTTTTCTTTACGGCGCACAACATTGGTGGTCATTGCGGAAACCGCTGCCGACACAAACTGGTTAAGCAACACACGACCTGTTCTGTCACGCGAGTTATCCCGCACCAACAGAATAACGATAAACGCCAATACGCAGCCGACAATCTGCCCCAGTGCACTGTCGAGGAACTGACTAAAGTGGAACGTCATCGGGTTATCAAGCACGATAATGTTAATGGTGCTCGCCAGCGCCCCCATTGAGCCCAGACGCCGCTTCTGCACCTCAATACCCAGAAAGAATCCCAGCACCGCCAGACTCAGACACAGCAACAACATGCTTTGCTGGGTATTGGGGATAATCACCAGAAAATAGAGCGCCCCCAGCGGCAATGCTGCCAGCGTGCCATAGATAAAGTCGATGGCCACCATGCGGGGGTTAGGCAAACGCATGGCCAGCGAGGTGACGACTGCTATCATGACCATCGCGCCGCTACCTGATGTCCAGCCGGTCCACAACCAGAATAAGGTTCCCAGCACACAGGACAGCGTAGTACGCCAGAAGTTGACCAGCGCATGGTGATGTTCGGCGGATTCCACCTTCACCACCGGTTCGCCTTGCAGGATCTCTTCTTCAATAGCGCTAATTTTGGTATTGCTGACCACACCGCGTTTCAACAGCAGGTAGCGCGTCGCCGCGCCGGCCCAGCTATAGATCGTCACTGGCGTATCACGCTCACCAGTCCAGACAATCACGCGGCGCATCCGCTTCAATTGTTTATGTACGTCCTGCACCGTTTCAACCGGCGTATCAAACAACTCGCGGAAGGTATCTGTAATCAGTTCTGGTCGCGTATTCTGAATAAGATAGGTTTCGCAGGACTGCGTGATGAGTGTGAGCGACAGAGTATTCAATGCCTTGAGTCTACGATTGGCGCGCACCCAGCGTGAGGATTCCATGTTCAGGTTGCTGCGCATACCTTCCAGCGCAGCCGTACGACGAACTAAAGCGCCCCAGGCCTTGTCCACCTCTTCGCTATCGCCATGCTTTATACACAGTTGCATAAGCTGATATTGCGCCACCAGAAGACTGTCTAACTCGACATCTATCTCCTGTTTCACTGAACGGGGCGAAAAGAGCAGGTCGGCGATGATAGCGCAGACAATCCCCATCACAATCTCGCTGCAGCGTTCAAGCGCAAATTGTGGCGTCAGCAGAGGCTCCGCCTGAATGGTAATGACGATAATCAGAGCCGTGTAACCCGAAAGCCCCCAGGCATAGGAGTTTTCGATCTTTACCAGTGAAGAGATCCAGGTACAAAAACCGGCCCAGATACAACACACCAGGATCATCAATAGCGGGGCGCGGATCATGCTGATGATAATGATCAGTGCGGCAATACAGCCGATAAATGTCCCGACAATACGCAACATGCCGCGATAGCGGATAGCGCCTGAATAAGGTTCTCCGCCAGCGGCAAAGGCAGGGCCTGCCGCCACAATGGCTGCGGTCAGTACCGCCCAGCGAGGGGTCTCAAGCTGGAAGTGAAAGCCAACGAACAGCGCCAGTACAATCGCGCAGGCCAGTTTTACCGCAAAGCGGATATGCTGGTTGGCAATGGAGAAAATACCCATCGCGATTAACCAAACTCGCGCAGGCGGTGCGCCATTTTACGGAAGAAAGATTCCTGGCTGGCATCGCGATCCTGCTTGCCGGTAATGACGACGGTCGCCGTCGTCCCGGCAGGCCACAAGGTTCCCTGCTGCTCATCAAGACGAATTCGCACCGGCACGCGCTGCGCCAGACGCACCCATTCAAGATTGGAATCAATGGTCGCCATACCCTTTGCGTCCCGCGTGCTGCTGGCATTCGTTACGCCAGCCGCCACGCTATCAACGGTGCCTTTCAGCACATTATTACTGCCAAGCGGGATGATTTCAGCGCGATACCCTGGGCGAACGCCTTCCAGTTTGGTCTCTTCCATATACGCCAGTACATAGAATGAGTGCTGTTTTACCAGTGCCACCGCCGTGGAGCCGCGCGTAATAAATTCACCGCTATAGACGTTCAGGTTAGTCACCCATCCGTCTGCAGGCGCACGGATAACGGTACGTTCCAGATCTAATTTTGCCAGGTCGCGGGTCGCTTGTGCTTTCGCAAGCTGGTGTAATACGGTTTGCAGGACGTTGTTTGACTGGTCGATCTCTTCGCGAGACATAGCCTGCACGCCCAGTCGGTTACGACGACCGGCCTCCTGGCGTTTTTCCTGCGCCAGAACCTGATAATAAGCGACGTCAGCTTCGGCCTGCTCGAGGGCTTTCTTATAGCGTGGCTGGTCGATGGTGAACAGGATCTGATCCTTTTTCACCAGTTGGTTATCATGGATGTTAACGTTGGTAATAAGCCCCGCAACATCCGGCGCAATCGCGACGACATCGGCGCTGAAACGCGCATCACGCGTCCACGGCGACTCGGTGTAGAACACCCATGCGCGGAAAATAGCGATGAAGGCCAGAATGACCAGTATCACGGTAATGGCCGTGCGGGAGAGTTTTCTTGTTAGTGTTTTCACTTCAACCTCAAACGAACAGGCGCGTTATTAAATAGAACAGACAGCAATACAGCGCAGTGTTAAACAGAGCCGGATGCCAGACAAAATCATAGATGCCAGTCGGAACAAGCACCCGGCGCACCAGCCAGAAAATCGCCAGTGACAAAAGTAATTCGAAAAAAATCGGTGGGAAGGACAGACCAAACACCACGATAACGGGAAACAGACTCATGTTGACCTTGGTAACGTAAGAGAGTGCAGATGATAGATTTTCTAGCGTATGTCACCGCAGAGAAGGGCAAGGATGAGCCAGGCGAGAGCGACATAGCCGTTATTTGAATAATAATATATTAACGTAACTGTTATGCTGTTATCTATATTATGTGATCTAAATCACTTTTAAGCCAGAGTGAACAATGGAACGATTAAAACGTATGTCGGTGTTCGCCAAAGTTGTCGAACTGGGCTCCTTCACCGCCGCCGCAAGACAGCTACAAATGAGCGTTTCATCGATAAGCCAGACGGTCTCAAAACTGGAAGATGAGCTACAGGTCAAGCTGCTAAACCGCAGCACGCGTAGCATTGGGCTAACTGAAGCCGGTAAAATTTATTATCAGGGCTGCCGCCGGATGCTGCACGAAGCGCAGGATGTTCACGAGCAACTGTATGCTTTTAACAACACGCCCATTGGCACGCTGCGCATTGGTTGTTCTTCAACCATGGCACAAAATGTCCTCGCCGGACTGACCGCAAAAATGCTCAAAGAGTATCCTGGGCTGACGGTAAATCTGGTGACGGGAATACCGGCACCCGACCTGATTGCCGACGGTCTGGACGTGGTTATCCGCGTGGGTGCCCTGCAGGACTCCAGCCTTTTTTCGCGTCGTCTGGGGGCTATGCCGATGGTGGTCTGCGCCGCAAAAAGCTATCTCGCGCAGTTTGGCGTCCCGGAGAAACCCGCCGATCTCAGCAACCACTCGTGGCTGGAATACAGCGTGCGTCCGGATAATGAATTCGAGCTTATCGCCCCGGAGGGCATCTCTACCCGCCTGATCCCAGAGGGACGTTTCGTAACTAACGATCCGATGACGCTGGTACGCTGGCTGGCCGCAGGCGCGGGCATTGCCTATGTACCGCTGATGTGGGTGATCAATGAGATCAACCGCGGCGAAGTGGAGATCCTGCTCCCCCGCTACCAGTCAGATCCACGTCCGGTGTATGCGTTGTATACCGAAAAGGATAAGCTGCCGCTCAAGGTGCAGGTGGTGATTAACTATCTGACGGATTATTTTGTCGATGTGGCGCAGCTGTTTCAGGGAATGTACGGTCGAGGAAAAGAGAAATAAAAAGAGTCCAGGCCGGATAAGGCGTTGACGCCGCATCTGGCAAGATGCCCGATAGCACTGGTGCTTATCGGGCCTGAATCATGATGTTACGCGGTGCCACCTACGGTCAGGTTATCCACCTTCAGCGTCGGCTGGCCCACGCCAACCGGCAGACTCTGTCCTTCTTTACCGCAAACACCCACGCCGTTATCCAGTTTCAGGTCGTTACCCACCATCGAAATCTGCTGCATTGCTTCGATACCAGAGCCAATCAGCGTCGCGCCTTTCACCGGTTTGGTCACTTTACCGTTTTCAATCAGATACGCTTCGGAGGTAGAGAACACGAATTTACCGGAGGTGATATCCACCTGGCCACCGCCGAAATTAGGCGCATAAATACCGTATTCAACGGATTCGATGATTTCCTGCGGCGTGGATTTGCCCGGCAGCATATAGGTGTTGGTCATACGCGGCATGGGCAGATGCGCGTAAGATTCACGACGACCGTTACCCGTTGGCGCCACGCCCATCAGGCGCGCATTGAGTTTGTCCTGCATATAGCCTTTCAGAATGCCGTTTTCGATCAGCACGTTGTACTGACCCGGCGTTCCTTCGTCATCAATGGCTACTGAACCACGACGATCCGCCATCGTGCCATCATCAACGACGGTACACAATTCTGACGCCACCAGCTCACCCATGTGACCGCTGAATACCGACGTGCCACGGCGGTTAAAGTCACCTTCCAGACCATGACCGACCGCTTCATGCAGCAGAACGCCCGGCCAGCCAGCGCCGAGTACCACCGGCAGCGTACCGGCAGGCGCGGCTACCGCAGAGAGATTGACCAGCGCCATGCGTACGGCCTCTTTCGCCCATGCGTCAGCACGAACTTCGCCATCGAGGTCGCCAAGGAAATAGTCATAGCCAAAACGACCGCCGCCACCGCTGGCGCCACGCTCGCGTTTGCCATCCTCTTCAACCTGTACGCTTACGGACAAACGCACCAGAGGACGGACGTCAGCGGCCAGTGTACCGTCGGTCGCCGCCACCAGAATCAATTCATACACACCGGTCAGGCTCGCCGTCACTTCCTGCACACGCTTGTCGGCGGCACGCGCCACGCTGTCTACGCGGCGCAGAATATCCAGCTTCTCTTCGCGGCTCATGCTCTGCAGGGGATCTACTGAGGTATAAAGCGCCTGATGCTCTACCGCCCCCAGCGTTTTTACTTTGCCATCACCGCTGTCGCGCACGATAGTACGCGCGGCATGAGCACTTTGCTCCAGCGCCAGCAGGCTAATCTGGTCTGCATAGGCAAACCCGGTTTTTTCGCCGCTGATGGCGCGCACGCCAACGCCCTGATCGATATTGTAAGAACCATCTTTAATGATGCGGTCTTCTAAAACCCAGGATTCGTGATAGCTCGACTGAAAATAGAGATCGCCGTAATCAAGACGGCGTTCGGCCAGTTGGCCCAGGATGGCAAACAGATCCTGATGTTTCAGGCCATTCGCCGCTAGCAATTGTTCACTTACCAGGTTCAGACTCATCGTTTTGCTACTCATTAGTTACTGTTGTAGGCCTGATAAGACGCGCCAGCGTCGCCATCAGGCGCTTCAATGCCCGGATGGCGGCGTAAACGCCTTATCCGGCCTACGGACTGCGGTAGAAGTTCTATGTTGAGATTGGGGCAATTACTCGCCCCCGTCAAATCATTGCTGGCTTTCTTTGCGCGGCTGGCGCAGAACTTCGTTGATCTGTGGCTTATCGACCGGACCGGTAATGCGATAGCGCAGAATTGAAACTTTGCTCCACAGCGGTCCCAAAACTTTACTGGCGGCAAATACCGCCGCGCCGACAATTGGGTTGACGGCAAACGCCGCGGCCACCCCAACGGTGGCAGAAATTTCAGGTGCGACAACGGCTTCCATATCCAGTTCGCGACGCACCAGATTCACCGAACCTTTCATGGCGATGTCAGCTTCCAGGCCATCCACCAGCGTATCATCAGTGTGCATCACACCGTCTTTGATCCACGCCGTACTGCGGATAGAGTCAAAGTAAAAACCTTCGCTGAACGTATCGCTAAAATCAAAACGCAGTTTACGTAATAGCGCATCAAAGCTCAGCAGACGTAACAGTTGTCCCGCATGTCCGGTGCTAAGTTCAGTCAATTCACCTTTGCCCAAACGGGTACGCAAAATCCCATTCAGTGAAGCTTCATCCGGATCCCAGGGCGGATTACGCCAGTGCAGATCGTACTCGACGTTAAAGGAAGAGTTACGAATCGGGGTAGATACGCCAAAGAAACCCGCGGCTGAATCAATCTTGTTGCCATTCAGCTTTCCTTTCAGTGACGTACGCTCCTTGCCCGGCACATTGACCCATTCGCCATCGGCGGTCAGCCGGGCAAACCCGGTATCCAACAGACCATTGCTCAACGTTAATGTGTCACCTTTTATCGCGACATCGGCATCAATGCGCCCATACTTTTGCCCCCACATCCAGCACTCTTCGCAGCGTATCTGCGCATCCGGCCAGCCACGGAAACTGACGTTACTGATAGCAGAGAACGGCGAGGCTGGCGTTGTATTTGGCGATGACGTTGCAGCGTTCGGGTTGTAATACAGGTACTTGATATTGGCAAGCCACGGAGCATTATTGCGCATAGCCAATGTGGCGTTAATCTCACGCCCCTGTGCCCGTACGCTGGTACCATTAAGCCCAGGTTCAGACACAATGCTCAGGTTATTCCACTGCTGGCCGCCCAGGGATAAAGAAGGCGTGCGCACCGCAATACGCTGCGGGAAGTTCGCATTACTTCCGACGTTATCTGCCGCGCCTTTCTGGAACAATGCCAGCCATTGCGCACCGTCCATGGGCGGAAGATTAAGTTCGATACCCTGCTGGTCAGGAAGCGCTGGCACGGTACGGCTTTCCGAAGTCCAGATTGCGCGGTCAAGCGTCAGTTTCTGATTCAGCAACCAGTGGCTGTTAAAGTGGTTCTTGCTTCCGGCGTTACCGGTCAGATCGAAGCTGCGCAGGTTACCATCTGCCTTAACATTAACCGGTAGCGACTCACCGGCGACTTTGTTTAACGGAGCAGGTAAGTGACTGCTTACATTTTTCAGGTCGCCTTTCAGCTCAATGTTGTAGGTCGCTCCGGCATGATATGGCAGGTCAATGCCAACCTTACCGTTCCACGCCATACTGCCGCTTAAGGCGTCATTCACCTGTGCGGGGAGTATCCCCATGCGAGTTGGCTGCCAGTCACCGTTCAGATTCACAGCAACCTGGTAAGCTTTTGCACCCTCGGTAGTGGAAAAGTCGACGTTCAGCGGCTGATTAAACCAGTGCGCCGTCATCGGCTCACTCTTGAGATCGCCGTTGATAAAGCTGAATTTACCGTTCAAATTCTTCAGCGTGCTATCGAGCGGCTTGATAAACAGACTGTTATTACGCAGGTTCACGTCGCCTTTGGCCGTAACCAGCGAACCATCTAACGGGATATCAAGATGTAAGCGAGCACTCACATCACCGTCAATTTGCAGCTGTTCCAGCGTGGCACCAAGCGACTCTTTCAGCGGTGTTTCGTCGAAATAAGGCCCAACCGCTTTGCCCGGCCCGTTGATGTCGGCATCAATCAGCAGTTTTTCTTTTGCGTAGTCAGGGATATTTGCCGTCAGGTTAGTGGCTTTTACCCCCCCTAAATTGACGCTATCCGTCTTCATCCACAGGCCATCGTTAATGAAGTTCAGTTCAATATTGAGGTCAGTCAGTGCGGGCCAGTCCGGCTGGAAGGCAAATTTTGCATTACGCAGCGGCACCAGCACCTGGAACTGACCTTCGTTATGCAAATACGGGAACAGATGTGGGTTACCGCCATAAACCAGTGTTGCGTTATCCGCCTCACCGCCCTGAATTGCCCCACTGAGATAATCAACCAGCTCTTTTCCCATCAGATTTTCCGGGAAATAGCGCCAGGCCTGGGAGCCATCGTGAGTGCTAATCCCCGCCAGAATCCCCAGCCACGGTTCATCACCGGTTGGTTGCAGATAACGAAAACCGCCGCGCGCATGTACCGCTTTCGCTTTAACGTCAATATTGCGCCCGTCTAGCTGAAAGCCATTTTCATTCTTCAGCCAACTGAGCGTTGCCACGCCATCTTCTATCTCCAGCGGGGCACGAAAGACGGTTTCATACGGCATTTTTGCCTGCTTCATGGAGGCCGTTAATGCGCCATTTTCCACGCTGCCAGACAATGTACCGGAGAAATGTTCTGCCCCCGGCAGCAGCTTCCACTGTTTCCAGGCCAGATCGGTCCACGAGGACTGGAAACGGGTTTTTTCGGTCGCCTGTAACGGGATATCCAACGCCAACACATTTATCTTGCCGCTCGGTTGCGTGGCCCGCCAGATATCACCCAATGCCGGAGATAACTTAGCGGCCATCGGGCGTAGCCCCTCTAACCCGGCTAGCTCCAGGTTACTGGCGCGAATACGTAATTCGTCGCTGCGCTTATTATTGGCGCCCCCCACTTCCTGCCCGGGGAACCAGGCCAGCGTTAATGCCCCACTCGGCCAGGGTTTGTCATCCATCGTGATGCGCGTATCCGGGATAGCAAACAACCAACCAGAGTGCTCACGGCTGATATGCGCAGTCAGGTTATCGACGGACAGCGTGTGGATGTTGCTCTCTCCCTTCCAGCTTGCGCCGCCCTTTTTCAACCAGACATCGCCACCAGAGATTTCGCCTTTGTTGAGCGTCATCCAGCCTTCCAGGCTAAAGCGCGCAGTTTGCAGCGCAACATTATCCTGCATCCATTTTCCCAACCACGGCTTAACGTCGATGTCGTCAGCCTGCAGCCAGACTCGACCATTATTCAGCAGGCCGTCATCATCACGCAGATCCATACGCACCTGCATAACACCGTGCTGCCCGGTCAGGCTGGAGAGGCTGACCTGGCCTTCAGCACGATGCCGGTTTTTACCGTTCAACCAGGTTAGCTGAGGGATCGCCAGTTCCGCACGCTGGCCTGACAGGGTCAAAAAACTAACCTGGCTGTCGCGAAGATCAAAATGATCAAACTGGCGCAGGAACAGATCGCTGATGTGGCTGGTTTCAATCCCGTCGCCGCTATCGCCGCGCTGGATCGGTGTATTGGTGCGCAACTGCAGTTGCCAGAAGGTGAGATCGCGAAACTGCCAGCGCATGTGCAGCAAACTTTGCCAGACATCCAGCGCCAGCGTGACACGCTTTACCGAGAATTCGCCACCGTCTTTCAGCTGTGCATGAATATCGCGAGCTTCGAGCGTAGGGCCAAAATTTTGCCAGTTAGCAGAAAGCTGGCTGGCGGAAACGGGCATACCGGTGGCAGATTCGATCTTGCCCAGAATGGTCGGACGCCAGCTATCGAGATGCGGTAGAGCAAGGCGCAGCCCACTGACCAGCAGCGCTGCGATGACAACGAATGCGGCTCCAGTGAGCAGTAAAATCCCCGGCAATCGCCTCACGCGCCTCTCCTTGTCTGCCAAAAAATGTGACTCACACCCCTTGAGTGAATATTGCCGGATAGCGGCGTTTGTGCCTTATCCGGCCTACATGCGCGGGTGCCACTACACGATTTACATCATTACCACGTCAAACTGCTCCTGGTTATAGAGCGGTTCGACTTGTACTTTGACCTGTTTGCCGACAAAGATTTCCACTTCCGCCAGCGCATGCGACTCTTCCCCTTTCAGGGTTTCAGCCACTGCCGGAGACGCATACACCAGGAAACGATCGGAGTCGTAAGCATGGTGCACGCGGACGATTTCACGCATGATTTCATAACATACGGTTTCGACCGTTTTCACCGTGCCACGTCCGTGGCAGGTTGGGCACTCGTTACACAGCACATGCTCCACGCTTTCACGCGTGCGCTTACGTGTCATCTCTACCAGACCCAGCTGTGAAAAACCGTTAATGCTGGTTTTTACGCGATCCTTGCTCAGCGCCTGCTCCAGAGAGTGCAGCACCCGGCGGCGGTGATCTTCATTATTCATGTCGATAAAATCGATAATGATTATGCCGCCCAGATTACGCAGACGCAGCTGACGAGCAATGGCCTGCGTTGCTTCAATATTAGTATTAAAGATAGTGTCGTCGAGATTACGATGCCCAACAAATGCGCCGGTGTTGATGTCGACGGTAGTCATCGCTTCGGTTTGGTCGATGATCAAATAGCCGCCGGATTTCAGCTCAACCTTGCGCTCCAGCGCTCGTTGGATTTCATTCTCAACGTCGAAGAGATCGAAAATCGGTTGGCGTCCGCTGTAATGTTCCAGTTTGCTGGTCATCTCCGGGATGTATTCCGCCGTAAATTCCAGCAACGCTTCATAAGTCAGACGGGAATCAACGCGAATTCGGTCTAACTGAGCATCAGCAAAATCACGCAGAACGCGCTGTGCCAGTGCCAATTCACCATACATCTGGTAGCGCGTTTGTGGCCGCTTCTTACGCTCCATGACCTTCGTCCAGACACGCTTCAGGTAGGCAGCATCCGAAGCCAGATCCTCTTCACAAACGCCTTCAGCCGCCGTACGAATGATGAATCCGCCCTGTTCGTCGCAGTAATCCGCCACCACCTTTTTCAGGCGTTCGCGTTCGGTTTCGCTCTCGATTCGCTGAGAAACCCCCACGTGCGACGCCCCCGGCATAAAGACGAGATAACGGGAAGGTAGCGTGATGTCCGTTGTCAGGCGTGCGCCCTTCGTGCCCAGAGGATCTTTCACCACCTGTACCATCAGGTCTTGCCCCTGACGCACAAGTTCGGAGATATCGCGTACAGTGAACTGTTTTTGTTCTTCACCCGCTACGCATTCGGTATGCGGCATGATGTCTGATGCGTGGAGAAATGCGGCTTTATCCAGCCCAATATCTACAAAAGCCGCCTGCATACCCGGAAGTACACGACTTACACGACCTTTGTAGATATTGCCTACGATTCCGCGTCGCGCCTCACGTTCAATATGAATTTCCTGCAGAATACCGCCATCAATGTACGCCACCCGCGTTTCCGATGGCGTTACGTTTACCAACAATTCAGCCGTCATGTTTATCCCTTTTCTCACGCAGTGCGTTAAAATTGCTCAGCAACTCATACGTTTCTACCAGCGGTAAGCCGACTACGGCGTGATAGCTGCCATTGATCTTCCTGACAAAACAGCCACCCAACCCTTGAATACCGTATGCACCTGCTTTATCCATAGGCTCACCGCTGGCAACATAACCGGCGATGTCCTCATCTGTTAGTGTTCTGAATGTCACTTCCGTCACCACCAGACAGTCCAGGTTGTGCTGGCGATCGGCTAATGCGACAGCCGTCATGACCTGATGCGTTTTGCCTGACAGCTTGTGCAGCATCGCTGCTGCATGGTCGGCATCATGCGGTTTTTCCAGCACTTCGCCATTAAGGATAACAATGGTATCCGCCCCCAGCACAGGTAAATCGCGCACAGCCATTGCTACGCCTGCCTGCGCTTTTTCACGCGCCAGACGAACAACATACTGCTGAGCGCTTTCCTGCGGGTGCCGCTGTTCTTCAATTCCAGGAACCAGCCGTTCAAACGTAACACCAAGCTGAGCGAGCAACTCCTGACGACGTGGAGAACCTGAAGCAAGATACAGAGTATTCATATCAACCTTTATTGCACCGCAAACTGCTGGCGGACTTTACGCATCAGTAAGAATAGCCATGGCCAAAGCACACCATTTACTACACTACTCCAGAACACTTCAGGTCTGAAAGAGACGTTGATCACTAAAAACTCGGCCCAGAAAACAATAATATCCACGACCAGTGACAACAACATAACTACCAGCGCCTGCTGCCAGAGCGCGAGGTTACGGAAGAGCTGAAATTTCAGTGCGACCAGATAAGCAATGATACTCATCGACAATGCCCGCACACCAAGCGTAGAGCCGCTAATGAGATCCAGTATGGCACCCACGATAAATCCTGTGCCCACATTTACGCGATGCGGCAGCGCCAGGATCCAGTACAGCAGAATGAGCAGCACCCAGTTCGGCCGGAAAACGAGGATCTCGTCCGGCCAGGGCATGACTTGCAGCAGAAATGCAATTAGGAACGAGAGCCAAATGACCCAACGTCCCTGGTGACGGATGCTTGCCACTTACTGCCCTCCCGGCTTACGCGGAGCAGGTTGTGACGGCGTGGTTGTTGCAGGAACCGGCGTTACACCTGTCGCCGGAGCAGGAACTGGCGCAGGAGGCCCCATGGCATCCGGTGCCGGCAGGACTTGCGGCATCATTTGCATCAGACGTTCATTAGCTACACGGTGCACTTCTTCTGGCGTCATCGGGTTAGCACCATTACGATCGGCTCCCCACAGCAGCAGCAGATAGCGCAGACGCTGTAAACCCGCCGTCGGGCGCGCCTGAATCACGGTGTATGCGCGCTGGGTATCCAGCTTCACAGAGGAAACGACACCGACTGGATAGCCTTCAGGGAAACGCCCACCCAGACCGGAGGTAACCAGCACATCGCCAACGCGAATGTCAGTATTAGCCGGCAAGTGTTCAAGCTGAAGATCGTCCGTGCAGCCGTTACCGGCAGCGATCACGCGAATATCGTTACGCAATACCTGGATTGGCAGTGCATGCGTCGCGTCACAAATCAGCAGTACGCGGCTGGTCAGTTTGGCCACCGCAACAACCTGGCCCACTACGCCTTTATCGCTGATGACTGGCTGACCTTCATAAACGCCGTTAACACTCCCTTTGTCGATCACCACCTGATCGCTGTAAGGATCGTTAACCGTTGAGATGACCTGCGTCACCATTTTTTGTTCGTCCTGGCGCAGCGGCGATCCCAGCAGCTCACGCAAACGCGCGTTCTCCTGTTTATATTGCCCCAGCATCAGCAGTTCACTGTTTTTCAGCAGCAGTTCCTGACGCAACGCCCGGTTTTCAAGTTCGAGTTGGTCACGAGAAGCCAGCGTTTGCGACACGCCGTCGAGTAATTCACGGGGACCATTAGAGATAAAGTAGAAAGGACTGACGGCGGTATCCATGTACGTTCGGATTTGACTAAACGTACCCAGGCGGCTGTCGGCAATAATAACGCCGAGCGCCACCAGCACCGCCAGAATAAGGCGAATCTGTAGCGACGGGCCACGGCTAAAAATTGGCTTCATAGTCTATGCGTATTCTCGCATCAGAGCGGAAGAGCAACCCAGGGCTACCCTTCCTGCATCCGATTACTCTTCGCTGAACAAGTCGCCGCCGTGCATATCGATCATTTCCAGTGCTTTACCGCCACCGCGAGCCACACCGGTCAGCGGATCTTCGGCAACAACAACTGGAATACCGGTCTCTTCCATTAACAGACGGTCAAGGTTACGCAGCAGCGCACCGCCGCCGGTCAGGACCATACCGCGTTCTGAGATGTCAGACGCCAGTTCTGGCGGACACTGTTCCAGTGCAACCATCACCGCGCTTACGATACCGGTCAGGGGTTCCTGCAGCGCTTCAAGGATCTCGTTAGAGTTCAGGGTAAAGCCACGTGGAACACCTTCTGCCAGGTTACGACCGCGAACTTCGATCTCGCGTACTTCGTCGCCAGGATAAGCAGAACCGATTTCGTGCTTAATACGTTCCGCGGTAGCTTCACCGATCAGAGAGCCGTAGTTACGGCGAACATAATTAATGATGGCTTCGTCGAAGCGGTCACCACCAATACGCACGGAGGAGGAGTAAACTACGCCGTTCAGAGAGATAACGGCGACTTCTGTGGTACCACCACCGATATCGACAACCATTGAGCCGGTTGCTTCAGAAACTGGCAGGCCCGCACCGATCGCTGCCGCCATCGGCTCTTCGATCAGGAACACTTCACGTGCACCTGCACCCTGAGCGGATTCACGGATGGCACGGCGTTCAACCTGAGTTGCTCCAACCGGTACACACACCAGTACGCGCGGGCTTGGGCGCATGAAGCTATTGCTGTGCACTTGTTTAATAAAGTGCTGGAGCATTTTTTCAGTCACGAAGAAGTCAGCGATAACGCCATCTTTCATTGGGCGAATTGCAGCGATATTGCCCGGCGTACGGCCCAGCATCTGCTTCGCATCATGACCTACTGCAGCCACGCTTTTCGGCGAACCGGCACGATCCTGACGAATGGCCACAACGGAAGGCTCATTCAATACGATGCCTTGTCCTTTTACATAAATAAGGGTATTCGCGGTACCCAGGTCAATGGACAGGTCATTGGAAAACATGCCACGAAATTTTTTCAACATACTAAGGGATAATCCTGAAAGCTGGGGCGGAAAACAAAATCCGCTTACTTTACCAACCACACGCAGCAGCGACAAGGCGCAAAAATCATCTGCTACGGTGAAAATTAGTGCAGTTCGTTTCCTTTGTTACAAAACCGGCCTGAGTCCATCAGGGCTGAAAAACTCAGCAGCAGTCCTCGCTTTTGTTTGCAACCTGTCAAAGGTCATTCACCTGCATGTTTGCTGTTACAACCTGGCGAGCAGACAAGCACACCCCCAGAAGGCACAGCGCGCGTTATTCTACGTGAAAACAAATTAAACGGCAGGTTAAACCGAGTATCTTTGCGAATATTTTTTCACGTTTGTGTCAAGTGGCTGTGATGCGGCAAAAAAATCACCCTGCCCACCCGCGACTCCACGTTCTGTCAGGGTATGCCACTCGCTGCGCGAACGAACGCCCGTGGCATAAACCTGCGTTGGCGTTCCGGTACACGTCTCTACCAGGCTTTGAACCAGCAGCTGATTTTCCGTTCGCTTATCAATGTTTCTCACCAGACTGGGATGAAGCTTCAACAATTCGACATTCAGCTCTTTGATCCAACTGGTACTCACCAACGTTAAACCGGCCTGCGTAACGGCAATACGTACGCCAAGCGCATCCATCAATCGGATAACCGGTTGTAACCGGCTGATGTGTTGACAAACATCCGCCTCAGCAAGTTCAATAATTATGCGTTTACGTAGCGATTTTTCGCACTGCATCAGCGTATCTCGCAGCCAACGCTGAAAACGTGGGCGAATGAGCGATTCAACCGTCGTCTGCATCGCCAGGCTTTCCTGCGGCCAGTACCCCAACAACAGGATCAAACGGCTGATTTGCAGACGGTCATACTCTTCCGCCAGACCAAATTGCAGCACCATCGGCATATATTCCGCCGAAATAACCTCTTCGCTGCCATCGAAAATACGGCACATCAGCTCGCGATGGTGCACCCGCCCTTCACGCGTTACGGCAGGTTTTTGATAAATTCGCGGTCCGCCCCGACTGAGCATCTGTTCAATCAGCGTTCGCCAGCGCACATTGCCCCGGCCTTTTTCCGGCAGAGAGTCGTCATACACCGACCAACTGTTCCCGCCTTGTAATACTGAATTCCGGGTGGCGGCTTCAGCGTGATCCATAACTTGTTCAGTCGACTGACCGCTGCGACAGACACAAATGCCAATATGAACCATATCGGCACGATCGATCATTTTGTTAGCCGGAAGTGCATCCACCGCCTTTAAGAGTTGCCCGGCGATACTTTCCGCTTCTTTTAACGTGCGGTGTGGCAGCAGGATGGCAAAATCGCTTCGGTGGTAACGCGCTAACAGTGCGCCCGGATAGCGCATCATAAAGGTAGACAACAAATTGATAAGCGTTGAAATTTGTTCTTCCGCCTGGGTAATGCCCCAGCTCTCGCGTAGCAGCGTAAAGTCCGGCAAACGAACCATCATCACCACACCATGCGAGCCGACTTTTTCCTGATCTTCCAGCAGCGTCGCCAGTTGGTTATCAAAGAACAAGCGGTTGCTCAGCCCCGTTTTTGTATCCTGCGCGACATAGGAGCGAATTAGCGTATCCAGCCTGCTGCGCTGCTCACGAGCATTTTGAATTTCGGTCAGTAGCATGTCGAGCGCACTACTGGTACGCGCTGGCCACTCATAGACCGTTCCCCGCACGTTTGGCCCGCGTTCACCGTTGAGGATCCGCGTTGAACGAATCTCCAGTAATTCCTGTCCGGAAAGTTGACGTTGAAGCCAGCGCACCGACAAAAACAGCATCAGGATAATAAAGCCTATCGATAGCGTGAGCGGTGCCGTAGTCATCAACGAATGGAAATAGTTGCCCATCGGATCCTGGTAAACCATGCGCAGCGACATCCCCGGATGCTTGACCAATGGCACGGTGAGATTGCGATAAAGGTTATTCGTCCCCGCCGGGCGGTAGCTACTGGTTCGGGAATGGCTATAAACAACGCGGTCATCCTGAAGCAATTCAATACGGACGATATCAACCGAAATCATCAGTTCATCAATTTGCGGCGTTAAGGACACGACATCCTTGGTGACCAGATGGGTATCGATCGCCGTCGCGACGGCATGGACGCGGGTGGTGAACTTATATTGAATAGCGTTATAGAAACTCAGCGAGCAACCTATCAGCGTCACGAAAATCGTTAACCCGGTAAGCAGCGTGACAAAGGCTGAAAATTTCGTCGTTAATCGCATCCTTGTGTTAACTCCGACAGTGATGAATCAGGTGTGAAAGTGAAAAAGCGACACGAAAATGCAAAACTGAACGCGAAATCCGTCAATTTACACAAATAATGTGGGCATACTACCAAATCAGGTATATCTGGCAATTTATTGCGCAGAATCGGCATCATGTTTTAATTAGCGAGTATAGTCTTCACAGATAATTTTCCAATCCACTATATGAATTGAGGACAGGTTATGCAGGCTTTGATCTTAGAACAGCAGGACGGAAAAACCCTCGCATCCGTTCAACCCCTCGACGAAAATCAGCTACCTGAAGGCGATGTGACGGTGGATGTTCACTGGTCGAGCCTGAACTATAAAGATGCCCTCGCCATCACCGGTAAGGGTAAAATTATCCGCAATTTTCCGATGATTCCTGGTATCGATTTCGCCGGTACCGTACGCACAAGTGAAGATCCTCGTTTTCATGCAGGTCAGGAAGTCTTACTGACCGGATGGGGCGTGGGTGAGAATCATTGGGGGGGACTGGCCGAACGCGCTCGTGTGAAAGGCGATTGGCTGGTTGCGCTGCCAAAAGGACTGGACGGTCGCAAAGCCATGGTCATCGGTACCGCCGGTTTTACTGCCATGCTGTGCGTCATGGCGCTTGAAGATGCCGGTATCCGCCCGGAAGACGGCGAAATCGTCGTCACTGGTGCCAGCGGTGGCGTAGGCAGTACTGCCGTTGCGCTGCTGCACAAACTGGGTTACCAGGTTGCGGCAGTATCGGGCCGCGAAAGCACCCACGACTACCTGAAAAGCCTGGGAGCCAACCGCATTCTGGGTCGTGATGAGTTTGCTGAATCTCGTCCGCTGGAAAAGCAACTGTGGGCGGGTGCCATTGATACCGTTGGCGACAAAGTGCTGGCAAAAGTACTGGCGCAGATGAACTATGGCGGTTGTGTTGCCGCCTGTGGCCTGGCTGGCGGTTTTGCGCTACCCACCACGGTGATGCCGTTTATTCTGCGCAACGTGCGCTTACAGGGCGTCGACTCCGTGATGACGCCTCCGGATCGTCGTGCACAGGCCTGGCAACGTCTGGTTAACGACCTGCCAGAGTCGTTCTTTACCCAGGCAGCGACAGAAATCACGCTTGCCGATGCGCCGAAGTTCGCCGATGCCATCATCAATAACCAGGTGCAGGGCCGTACGCTGGTGAAAGTGAAATAAAACAATTTGCAGATACAAATTTACATTTAATTAACTAAATTTCTCTGCACATTGACGGACTCCCTGCCATAGTAACTACGCGCCAGTATGAGCCTTTGCGCGTATGTCGGGAGTCCGTTATGAAGAAAATACGTCCATTCACTGAAGCCGATGTAACAGCCGAGTCGGCTTTTTTTATGCAGCGCCGCCAGGTGCTGAAAGCGCTGGGTATCAGCGCCGCCGCTTTGTCTTTGCCCTTTTCTGCCGAGGCCGATCTTCTGAGCTGGTTTAAAGGCAATGACCGTCCGCCCGCGCCTGCCGGTAAACCCCTTGATTTCACCAAGCCGGCAGCCTGGCAAAATACACTTCCTTTAACACCAGAAGATAAGGTTTCTGGCTATAACAACTTCTACGAATTCGGCCTCGACAAAGCCGATCCTGCAGCCAATGCCGGCAGTCTGAAAACCGATCCCTGGACGCTGAAAATCAGCGGTGAAGTCGCTAAACCGTTGACGCTCGATCATGATGCCTTAACCACCCGCTTCCCACTGGAAGAGCGTATATATCGAATGCGCTGTGTTGAAGCCTGGTCGATGGTCGTACCGTGGATTGGTTTTCCTTTACATAAACTGTTAGCGCTGGTTGAACCCACCAGCAATGCAAAATATGTCGCGTTCGAAACACGTTATGCCCCTGAAGAGATGCCGGGACAGAAAGATCGCTTTATTGGCGGTGGGTTAAAATATCCTTATGTTGAAGGGCTACGTCTGGATGAGGCCATGCACCCGCTCACGTTGCTTACAGTGGGCGTGTATGGCAAGGCACTTCCACCACAAAATGGTGCCCCTATTCGCTTAACGGTGCCATGGAAATACGGGTTTAAAGGCATTAAGTCGATCGTCAGTATTAAACTGACGCGTGAACGCCCGCCAACCACCTGGAATATGGCTGCGTCCGATGAATACGGTTTTTATGCCAATGTGAATCCTCATGTCGATCATCCCCGCTGGTCACAAGCGACAGAACGCTTTATCGGCGCGGGCGGCATACTGGATGTACAGCGCCAGCCCACGTTGCTGTTTAACGGCTATGCAAAGGAAGTCGCTTCCCTGTACCGAGGTCTCGATCTGCGGGAGAATTTTTAAGTGCGCTTGACTGCAAAACAGATTACCTGGCTAAAAGTTTGCCTGCATCTTACCGGACTTTTACCGTTTCTCTGGCTATTTTGGGCGGTAAATCATGGGGGACTGAGCGCCGATCCGGTCAAAGACATTCAGCACTTTACCGGTCGGACAGCTCTGAAATTCCTACTGGCTACCTTGCTGGTGGCGCCGTTGGCGCGCTACGCTAAACAGCCATTATTGATACGCACTCGTCGCCTGTTAGGGCTATGGTGTTTCGCCTGGGCGACGTTACATTTAACCAGCTATGCGCTACTGGAATTAGGCATTAATAACCTGGCATTGCTGGGGCGGGAACTTACTACTCGACCTTATTTGATGCTGGGTATTTTCAGCTGGGTCATTTTATTCGCCCTCGCTTTGACCTCTACACAGGCAGCCCAGCGAAAACTGGGTAAATATTGGCAGTATCTGCACAACTTCGTCTATCTTGTGGCGATCCTGGCACCCATACATTATTTGTGGTCGGTAAAAATTATCTCTCCGCAACCGATTATTTATGCCGCACTTGCAGCGGTGCTGTTAGCCTGCCGCTACAAGAAGTTTCGCCAGTGGTGGCGGTAGTTACACGATATGTGCAGTACGTTGCAAAACACAGACGAACCCATGTTCTTTACATGCCAGCGGTTGATTATCTTCCCTGATAAGACCAGTATTTAGCTGCCAATTGCTACGAAATAGTTATAATGTGCGCCTTTGCTCTCCCCGGTAGCGTTTTTACAGCGCAGAAAGGGTGACAATCGCATATTGAAGGTATATTTTGTCTTTTACCCGAAAATGGCAGAAGATAGCCGCACAATGACTAACAAGTCTGGCAATCTCATTTAATGGCAGCAGCACCCAGTGCAGCGCCTGAGATGCGTGGCATCTTGTCACTCACTGTTATAAAAATGCTATACAGACGGCGGTAAAACGCTTGTCACAATCTCACTAAACAAAGAGTACGGAACCCACTCATGGATATTCGTAAGATTAAAAAACTGATCGAGCTGGTTGAAGAATCAGGCATCTCCGAACTGGAAATTTCTGAAGGCGAAGAGTCTGTACGCATCAGCCGTGCAGCGCCAGCTGCAAGTTTTCCAATGATGCAACAGGCTTATGCTGCACCAGTGATGCAGCAGCCAGCTCTGTCTAACGCTGTCGCACAAACTGCCACTCCAAGTATGGAAGCGCCGGCAGCAGCGGAAATCAGTGGTCACATCGTACGCTCCCCAATGGTTGGTACGTTCTACCGCACCCCGAGCCCGGATGCTAAAGCGTTCATCGAAATCGGCCAGAAAGTGAATGCGGGCGATACCCTGTGCATCGTTGAAGCCATGAAAATGATGAACCAGATCGAAGCCGACAAATCCGGCGTAGTGAAAGCGATTCTGGTAGAAAGTGGTCAACCGGTAGAATTTGACGAGCCGCTGGTCGTCATCGAATAACGAGGCGAACATGTTGGATAAAATTGTCATCGCTAACCGCGGCGAGATTGCCTTGCGTATTCTTCGTGCCTGTAAAGAACTGGGCATCAAGACTGTCGCCGTGCATTCAAGCGCGGATCGCGATTTAAAACACGTATTGCTGGCGGATGAGACGGTCTGTATTGGCCCGGCTGCGTCCGTAAAAAGCTATCTGAACATCCCGGCAATCATTAGCGCCGCTGAAATCACCGGCGCAGTGGCAATCCACCCGGGTTATGGCTTCCTCTCTGAGAACGCCAACTTCGCTGAACAGGTAGAACGTTCTGGTTTTATCTTCATCGGCCCGAAAGCCGACACTATCCGCCTGATGGGCGACAAAGTGTCCGCGATCACCGCGATGAAGAAAGCTGGCGTACCGACCGTTCCAGGCTCTGACGGCCCGCTGGGCGATGACATGGACGCTAACCGCGCGCATGCTAAACGTATCGGCTACCCGGTTATCATCAAAGCCTCCGGCGGCGGCGGCGGTCGCGGTATGCGCGTCGTGCGCAGCGATGCCGAACTGGCACAATCCATCTCCATGACCAAAGCGGAAGCGAAAGCGGCTTTCAACAACGACATGGTTTACATGGAGAAGTACCTGGAAAACCCACGCCACATCGAAATTCAGGTGCTGGCTGACGGTCAGGGTAACGCGATTTATCTGGCTGAACGTGACTGCTCCATGCAGCGTCGTCACCAGAAAGTCGTCGAAGAAGCACCTGCGCCGGGTATTACCCCGGAACTGCGTCGCTACATCGGCGAGCGTTGCGCCAAAGCGTGCGTTGATATCGGCTATCGCGGGGCAGGTACTTTCGAGTTCCTGTTCGAAAACGGCGAGTTCTACTTCATTGAGATGAACACCCGTATTCAGGTTGAACACCCGGTAACCGAAATGATCACCGGCGTTGACCTGATCAAAGAGCAGCTGCGTATCGCGGCAGGACAACCGCTGTCCATCAAGCAGGATGAAGTTGTGGTTAAAGGCCATGCGGTAGAATGCCGTATCAACGCCGAAGACCCGAACACCTTCCTGCCAAGCCCGGGTAAAATCACGCGTTTCCACGCGCCGGGTGGCTTTGGTGTGCGCTGGGAGTCTCATATTTACGCAGGCTACACTGTACCTCCGTACTATGACTCAATGATCGGTAAGCTGATTTGCTACGGCGAAAACCGCGACGTAGCGATCGCCCGTATGAAAAATGCATTGCAGGAACTGATCATCGACGGTATCAAAACCAACGTTGATCTGCAGATCCGCATCATGAATGACGAGCACTTCCAGCATGGTGGAACCAATATCCACTATCTGGAGAAAAAACTCGGACTTCAGGAAAAGTAAGCATGTGTTAACCGAAAAGGCCGGAAATTCCGGCCTTTTGTTTTTCTCCCCTCCCGAACGCGCCATAAGGTACAATCCCCGCTTTCTTTATCCACAAGGGACAAAAAATGGACGCTCGTTTTGTTCAGGCCCATAAAGAGGCGCGCTGGGCGCTGTGGCTGACCCTTTTATATCTTGCCACATGGTTAGTAACCGCTTACTTACCAGATTCCACGCTCGGTTTTACCGGCTTACCGCACTGGTTCGAAATGGCCTGCCTGCTAACGCCGCTGGTTTTCATCGTACTGTGCTGGGCGATGGTGAAGTTTATCTATCGCGACATTCCGTTGGAGGATGACGATGCAGCTTGAAGTTATTTTGCCGCTGGTCGCCTATCTGTTGGTGGTCTTCGGTCTCTCTGTTTACGCTATGCGTAAGAGATCGACCGGTACTTTCCTGAACGAATATTTCCTCGGCAGCCGCTCGATGGGCGGGGTCGTGTTAGCCATGACGCTAACGGCAACCTACATTAGCGCCAGCTCGTTTATTGGCGGTCCTGGCGCTGCTTACAAATATGGACTGGGATGGGTGCTGCTGGCGATGATCCAGTTGCCTGCCGTCTGGCTCTCTTTGGGGATCCTCGGGAAGAAATTCGCCATTCTGGCGCGCCGTTATAATGCCGTTACCCTTAACGACATGCTGTTTGCCCGCTACCAGAGCCGTCTACTGGTGTGGCTGGCAAGTCTTAGCCTGCTGGTCGCGTTTGTCGGAGCAATGACCGTACAGTTTATTGGCGGCGCACGTTTGCTGGAAACGGCTGCGGGTATTCCTTACGAAACCGGTTTGCTGATCTTTGGCGTCAGTATCGCTTTATACACGGCATTCGGCGGATTTCGCGCCAGCGTACTGAACGACACCATGCAAGGCATGGTAATGCTGATTGGGACTATCGTTCTGCTGGTCGGCGTCGTTCATGCCGCCGGCGGCCTTAGCAATGCGGTAGTAACCCTGCAAACCATCGACCCGAAACTGGTCTCACCGCAGGGCGCGGATGACATTTTGTCACCCACATTTATGACCTCATTCTGGGTGCTGGTATGCTTTGGCGTGATTGGCCTGCCGCATACGGCGGTACGCTGCATCTCTTATAAAGACAGTAAAGCGGTACACCGCGGCATTATCATCGGCACCATAGTGGTGGCGATCCTGATGTTTGGCATGCATCTGGCGGGTGCGTTGGGACGTGCGGTGATCCCTGACCTGACGGTACCGGATCTGGTGATCCCGACTCTGATGGTCAAAGTGTTGCCACCGGTAGCTGCCGGGATCTTCCTCGCGGCCCCCATGGCCGCGATCATGTCAACGATCAATGCCCAATTGCTGCAAAGTTCCGCTACGATCATTAAGGATCTGTACCTGAACCTTCGTCCGGAACAGTTGAAAAACGAAACCCGGCTGAAACGCATGTCGGCCGTGATTACCCTGCTGCTCGGCGCGTTACTGCTGCTGGCCGCCTGGAAACCGCCAGAGATGATTATCTGGCTCAACCTGCTGGCGTTTGGCGGATTGGAAGCGGTCTTCCTGTGGCCGCTGGTGCTGGGCCTGTACTGGGAGCGAGCAAACGCGACTGGCGCATTGAGCGCGATGATTGTCGGCGGCGTGTTGTATGCCGTACTTGCTACCTTTAACGTTCAGTACCTGGGCTTCCATCCGATCGTGCCCTCGTTGCTGATAAGTTTGCTGGCTTTCCTGGTCGGAAACCGTTTCGGTTCTACCGTCCCGCAAGCTGCCATATTGACTACTGATAAATAAAGAGTTTTGCCATGCCATGGATCCAACTGAAACTGAACACAACGGGTGCTAACGCAGAAGAGTTAAGCGATGCACTGATGGAAGCGGGCTCCGTTTCCATCACTTTCCAGGATACGCATGATACGCCGGTGTTCGAGCCTCTGCCGGGCGAGACTCGCCTGTGGGGCGATACCGATGTTATCGGCTTGTTCGACGCAGAAACCGATATGAAAGAAGTCGTTGCCATTCTGGAGCAGCATCCGCTGCTGGGTGAAGGTTTCGCGCATAAAATCGAACAGCTTGAAGATAAAGACTGGGAACGCGAATGGATGGATAACTTCCATCCGATGCGCTTTGGCGAACGCCTGTGGATTTGCCCGAGCTGGCGCGATGTCCCGGATGAGAACGCCGTCAACGTGATGCTGGACCCGGGTCTGGCGTTTGGTACCGGCACTCACCCAACCACCTCTCTGTGCCTGCAATGGCTGGACGGTCTCGATCTTAACGGCAAAACGGTTATCGACTTTGGCTGCGGCTCCGGCATTCTGGCCATTGCGGCATTGAAACTGGGCGCAGCGAAAGCCATCGGCGTGGATATCGATCCACAAGCGATTCAGGCCAGCCGTGATAACGCCCAGCGTAATGGCGTTTCTGAGCGTCTGGAGCTTTATCTGCCGAAAGACCAGCCAGAAGCCATGAAAGCCGACGTGGTGGTCGCCAACATCCTCGCGGGCCCATTACGTGAACTGGCGCCGTTAATCAGCGTACTGCCCGTTGAGGGCGGTCTACTGGGGCTTTCTGGCATTCTTGCCAGCCAGGCGGAAAGCGTCTGTGAGGCTTATGCCGATCTCTTTACACTCGATCCGGTCATCGAAAAAGAAGAGTGGTGCCGTATTACCGGTCAGAAAAAATAATCGTCACGCGTTACTATCGCTAACCCCAAAATCGCTTTCGTTTTCGCAAAATGATTTGCGGAAATGAGAGCGAGATCGCATTACAAAGTCACTATTTGTACACAAAAACAGCTTTTTATCCTGATGTCCTGAGCCTGAGCGCAATAAAAAAAGAGAAGTTTTCGGAATTTATAAACGGATGATAAATTGGCGCAACTACGTATCCAAATGATTATTAAAGCTTTTAATTTGAAACTGTGTACTTAGTCATCAATTCATTGATCCACCTCAGTGGATTGGTCAAAGTTTGGCCTTTCATCTCATGCAAAAAATGCGTAATATACGCCGCCTTGCAGTCACAGTATGGTCATTTCTTAACTCATGCGCATCGGACAATACCAGCTCAGAAATCGCCTGATCGCAGCACCTATGGCTGGCATCACTGACAGACCATTCAGGACGCTGTGCTATGAGATGGGAGCAGGATTGACGGTATCCGAGATGATGTCTTCTAACCCGCAGGTTTGGGAAAGCGACAAATCTCGTTTACGTATGGTGCACGTTGATGAGCCAGGAATTCGCACGGTGCAAATTGCCGGTAGCGATCCTGTTGAGATGGCTGATGCCGCACGTATCAACGTGGAAAGCGGCGCCCAGATTATTGATATCAATATGGGGTGTCCGGCTAAAAAAGTGAATCGCAAGCTCGCAGGTTCAGCCCTCTTGCAGTACCCGGATTTAGTGAAATCGATACTAACCGAGGTCGTCAATGCAGTGGACGTTCCTGTCACACTCAAGATTCGCACCGGCTGGGCTCCGGAACACCGTAACTGCGTAGAGATTGCCCAACTGGCTGAAGACTGTGGCATTCAGGCTCTGACCATTCATGGACGCACCCGCGCCTGTTTGTTCAATGGAGATGCTGAGTACGACAGTATTCGGGCAGTTAAGCAGAAAGTTTCCATTCCGATTATCGCGAATGGCGACATTACTGACCCGCATAAAGCCAGAGCTGTACTCGACTATACGGGGGCGGATGCCCTGATGATAGGACGTGCAGCTCAGGGAAGACCCTGGATCTTTCGGGAAATCCAGCATTATCTGGACACTGGGGAGCTGCTGCCCCCGCTGCCTCTGGCAGAGGTGAAGCGCTTGCTTTGTGCGCATGTTCGGGAATTGCACGACTTTTATGGTCAGGCAAAAGGGTACCGAATTGCGCGTAAACACGTATCCTGGTATCTCCAGGAACACGCTCCGGATGACCAGTTTCGGCGCACATTCAACGCCATTGAAGACTCCAGCGAACAGCTGGCGGCGTTGGAGGCATACTTCGAAAATTTTGCGTAAACAGAAATAAAGAGCTGACAGAACTATGTTCGAACAACGCGTAAATTCTGACGTACTGACCGTTTCTACCGTTAACTCTCAGGATCAGGTAACTCAAAAACCCCTGCGTGACTCGGTTAAACAGGCACTGAAGAACTATTTTGCTCAATTGAATGGTCAGGATGTTAACGATCTCTATGAGCTGGTACTGGCTGAAGTAGAACAGCCCCTGTTGGACATGGTGATGCAATACACCCGCGGTAACCAGACCCGTGCTGCCCTGATGATGGGCATCAACCGTGGTACGCTGCGTAAAAAACTGAAAAAATACGGCATGAACTGATACTAATCAGCGAAATGTTTGTTTTAAAAGGCGCTACTCGGCATGGGGAAGCGCCTTTTTTATTCGCGTCACACGGAGGCTTTGGTGATGAAAGCGAGATGTGAACCTGTCTACTTTGGTGATGAATCAAAAAAGATAATCCAGGGTGATGCGCTGACTGAACTGAAAAAGCTGCCGTCTGAAAGCATCGATCTGATCTTTGCCGACCCACCTTATAACATCGGGAAAGACTTTGACGGGTTGGTAGAATCCTGGGACGAAGAGAGCTTTCTGGCCTCGCTGTTCGAGTGCATTGATGAATGCCATCGAATATTAAAGCCACAAGGCACCATGTACATCATGAACAGTACGGAGAACATGCCGTACATCGACCTCAAATGTCGACAGCTTTTTACCATCAAGAGCCGTATTGTGTGGGCCTATGATAGCTCAGGGGTACAGGCCAAAAAGTACTTTGGCTCCATGTATGAACCGATCCTGATGATGGTCAAAGACCCAAAAAGTTATACATTTAACCGTGATGATATTTTGGTTGAAGCGAAAACCGGGGCGAAACGCGCGCTAATAGACTACAGAAAAAACCCACCTCAGCCCTACAATCATAAAAAAGTACCCGGTAATGTCTGGGAGTTTCCACGTGTTCGCTACCTGATGGATGAATACGAAAACCACCCCACGCAGAAACCCAAAGCCCTGCTGGAGCGCATCATTCTGGCTTCCTCCAACCCAGATGACAAAGTGCTGGATCCGTTTGCCGGTAGCTTCACAACCGGTGCCACTGCCGTGGAATTAGGTCGCAAGTTTGTCGGGATTGAAATCAATGCCGAATACGTAAAAATGGGGCTCAGAAGATTGAGTATTGGTTCTCATTTTTCAGAGAATGAGCTTGCAAAGGTGAAAAAGCGCAAGACGAAAAACCTGTCTAAAAAGAGTCGATTACCGGAAAAGAGCGGTGGAATTTCAGCAAAGTAAAAGCATTGTAAGTCTGCTTTTCAGCTTTTAGATTTCGTGTATATTCCCTGCACGCTTGGGCATGAATACACAGGATTTGGTAATGATTCGCAAGTATTGGTGGCTGGTTGTTTTTGCTGTCTTTGTTTTTCTTTTTGATGCGCTGCTCATTCAGTGGATAGAGTTGATGACAACAGAGCACGATAAGTGCCGGAATATGAACTCAGTAAATCCCCTCAAGCTGGTCAACTGTATCGACCTCGAATAGTACGTCCGGTGACTTACCGTTCTGCAACTGCCGTCAGTCCATGGCGGCAGAAACTAGCCAGCCTGATCCTCACCCTGAATCAATTGCAGCATGCAGCCATCAGGGCTTAACATTTTTAATACATTATCAACTAATACTGGCGCTTGTTTATAAAGATCATAACTCATTGGATTAATGAGCCAGTTTTTAACAATGCCACTAAAACTCCCATGAAGAATAATTATTATAACGTCTAAATCAAGGCTGGTTGCGATAAGCCCGTCGTCCATACATTTCTGCAAGGCAATGCGCATACCCAGATGGTTGATACCAATTTTTTCACGAATAGTCTGTTCCGATATCATATCATTATGGAATTCACATTTATGATATAAAATCTGCATTAATGCCTGCTGTCGAGGATTCTCAGCAATATATTGCAAACCCACAACTAATCTTTCTTGTAGCCGCTGTAGTGGGTTATCTCCCCAACGGCCCACGAGCCGCTCCTGAATAAGATCGCGCAAGGGCGGCTGCTGTAACCAAAGCTCATTAAAAAGCTGCGTTTTATTTTCGAAATGCCAATAGAGCGCTCCCCGCGTAACGTTGGCGGCGTCCGCAATGTCGTTGAGCGTCGTATTGCTTACGCCGCGCGCGGCAAACTGCGCTATCGCTGTTTCAATCAGGTGCTGCCGCGTTTTGAGAGCATCAGCTTTCGTTCTTCTGGCCATGGTTCCGACTGTCCGGAGTAGAGTGGAGAATGATTAACTTTCTTATCTAATATTTGCTAAACGAAATAAATGTATCACTTAGCGTTTATTTAGACGAGGTCTAAAAGCGTTAATTGCTGACATTGCACACGAATAAACAAAGCATATAAAAACCTTAAATACATTCACCAGCCAAATACTTATTTCAATATGTATTTATGCGCATCATAGTATTGCTATTAACACCATAATAAAACAACAGAGGATTAATCTTTTTTTGTTTTTATGTGCCGTGTGTCGCGCCCATAAATAAGTATTGCTTACATCGCAAGCTAATAATTTGTAGGATAGCCAACTATTATTTTTCTTGTGCGCGTTATCGCCTCTGCGTTACCCGGTTAATAACGAGCGTTCGGTTTTTTAAGGAATAGAAATGACGAAAAATGCCAGGTTTTCACTCCTGCCCTCATTCATCATCATCTCCGCTGCATTACTCGCCGGTTGTAACGATCAGGGAGAAACACAAGCTCATCCCGCAGAGCCGCAGGTGACTGTCCATGTCGTCGAAAAGGCGCCCTTAGCCGTGACGACCGAATTACCCGGGCGCACAACGGCATTTCGTATCGCAGAAGTCCGTCCTCAGGTTAGCGGAATTGTACTTAAACGGAATTTCACTGAGGGAAGCGATGTTGAAGCCGGTCAGTCGCTTTATCAGATCGACCCCGCGACTTACCAGGCTGACTATGACAGCGCCAAAGGCGAGCTGGCAAAGAGTGAAGCGGCGGCAGCTATCGCGCATTTAACGGTAAAACGTTATGTTCCGCTGGTAGGCACTAAGTACATCAGCCAGCAAGAGTACGATCAGGCCATTGCTGATGCCCGCCAGGCCGATGCTTCCGTAATCGCAGCAAAAGCCGCGGTCGAAAGCGCACGTATTAACCTGGCCTACACCAAAGTGACATCGCCCATTAGCGGACGGATCGGTAAATCTAACGTCACCGAAGGCGCATTAGTCACGAATGGCCAAGCGACTGAGCTTGCTACCGTTCAACAGCTTGATCCTATTTATGTCGACGTAACACAGTCCAGTAACGACTTTATGCGCCTCAAACAGTCTGTTGAACAAGGGAGTCTGCATAAAGACAGCGCCAGCAGTACCGTCGAACTGGTGATGGAAAATGGTCAGTCGTACCCGCTGAAAGGCTCTTTGCAATTTTCTGACGTGACGGTTGATGAAAGTACCGGATCCATCACCCTCAGGGCCGTCTTCCCTAACCCGCAGCACACGCTGCTGCCGGGCATGTTCGTGCGTGCGCGCATTGATGAAGGTGTTCAGCCAAATGCCATTCTCGTTCCGCAGCAGGGGGTAACACGTACGCCTCGCGGCGATGCCACCGTGATGGTCGTTAACGATAAAAGTCAGGTTGAGTCTCGCGCCGTTGTTGCCGCACAAGCCATTGGCGACAAGTGGCTCATCAGCGAAGGTCTGCAACCGGGTGACAAAGTTATCGTGAGCGGCTTACAGAAAGCACGCCCTGGCGTCCAGGTTAAAGCAACTGCCGACACCGAAATCTCTGCCACGAAAGCCCAATAAGGTAACCGGACATGGCTAACTTTTTTATCAGGCGTCCTATCTTTGCCTGGGTACTGGCCATCATTCTGATGATGGCGGGTGCTCTGGCAATCATGCAACTCCCCGTGGCGCAGTACCCAACCATTGCACCTCCTGCGGTCGCTATTACCGCAACCTATCCAGGTGCGGATGCGCAGACGGTACAAGATACTGTTACGCAGGTTATCGAACAGAATATGAACGGTATCGATAACCTGATGTATATGTCCTCCACCAGCGATTCCGCTGGAAGTGTGACCATCACGCTGACCTTCCAGTCCGGTACCGACCCCGATATCGCCCAGGTTCAGGTGCAAAATAAACTGCAGCTCGCCACACCTTTACTGCCGCAGGAAGTCCAGCAGCAGGGGATCGGCGTTGAGAAATCCAGCAGCAGTTTTTTAATGGTCGCGGGGTTTGTTTCTGATAACCCGCAAACCACACAGGATGATATTTCCGACTACGTTGCCTCTAACGTTAAAGACTCAATCAGTCGTCTTAATGGCGTGGGTGACGTACAGCTGTTTGGTGCGCAGTATGCTATGCGCATCTGGCTGGATGCGAACTTGCTGAACAAGTACCAGCTTACGCCGGTTGATGTGATCAATCAGTTGAAGGTCCAGAACGATCAGATAGCCGCAGGTCAGTTAGGCGGTACGCCAGCATTACCTAACCAGCAGCTTAACGCTTCTATCATTGCGCAAACGCGACTGAAAGATCCTGAAGAGTTCGGCAAAGTCACTTTACGCGTAAACAGCGATGGTTCAGTTGTTCACCTGAAGGACGTTGCGCGGATCGAGTTGGGTGGTGAGAACTACAACGTGGTGGCGCGTATTAACGGTAAGCCTGCGTCCGGCCTCGGTATTAAGCTGGCAACCGGGGCAAACGCGCTGGATACCGCTAACGCTATCAAAGCCAAACTGGCTGAGTTGCAACCGTTCTTCCCGCAGGGAATGAAGGTGGTCTATCCGTACGACACCACGCCATTTGTGACCATC
The DNA here is from genome assembly GCF_005280975.1 of Citrobacter sp. wls716. NCBI lineage: Bacteria > Pseudomonadati > Pseudomonadota > Gammaproteobacteria > Enterobacterales > Enterobacteriaceae > Citrobacter > Citrobacter sp. wls716. The sequence goes on along the minus strand of NZ_SZWX01000051.1, from coordinate 7,634 downwards.
TCCATCCACGAAGTGGTAAAAACGCTGTTTGAGGCGATCGTGCTGGTGTTCCTGGTCATGTATTTGTTCCTGCAGAACATCCGGGCAACGCTCATTCCAACCATCGCTGTCCCCGTCGTATTGTTAGGCACATTTGCCGTACTTGCCGCGTTTGGCTACTCAATAAACACCCTGACGATGTTCGGGATGGTGCTCGCCATCGGTCTATTGGTCGATGATGCGATAGTGGTAGTGGAAAACGTCGAACGTGTGATGATGGAAGATAATCTACCGCCTAAAGAGGCGACGGAAAAATCCATGTCACAAATTCAGGGAGCGCTGGTCGGCATCGCCATGGTGCTGTCTGCGGTCTTTATCCCGATGGCCTTCTTTGGTGGGTCGACAGGTGCTATCTACCGGCAGTTCTCCATCACCATTGTTTCCGCCATGGCGCTTTCTGTTCTGGTCGCGCTGATCCTGACTCCCGCGCTTTGCGCAACGCTGCTGAAGCCGGTATCGGCTGAACATCACGAGAAAAAAAGCGGTTTCTTTGGCTGGTTTAATGCCAAATTCGATCACAGCGTCAACCACTACACCAATAGTGTCAGCGGTATTGTGCGTAAAACCGGGCGTTACCTGGTTGTCTACCTGATCATCGTGATCGGAATGGCGGTGCTGTTTATGCGTCTGCCGACCTCCTTCCTGCCGGAAGAAGATCAGGGCGTATTTATGACTATGATTCAGCTCCCGGCGGGGGCAACACAAGAGCGCACCCAGAAAGTGCTGGATCAGGTCACCCAGTATTATCTGAACAATGAGAAAGCTAACGTCGCAAGCGTCTTCACGGTTAACGGCTTTAGCTTCAGCGGTCAGGGACAAAACTCAGGTCTGGCGTTCGTCAGCCTCAAGCCCTGGGATGAGCGTAGCGGAGAGGAAAACAGCGCCGAAGCGGTTATTGCACGCGCCACTCGCGCCTTCAGCCAGATCCGCGATGGTCTGGTCTTCCCCTTCAACATGCCGGCGATTGTTGAATTGGGTACTGCAACCGGCTTCGACTTCGAGCTGATCGATCAGGGTGGTCTGGGACATACAGCATTAACGCAAGCCCGTAACCAACTGCTGGGTATGGTGGCTAAACACCCAGATTTGTTAGTCCGCGTGCGTCCGAACGGCCTGGAAGATACCCCTCAGTTCAAACTGGATGTCGATCAGGAGAAAGCACAAGCACTGGGCGTTTCGCTGTCGGACATTAACGAGACCATCTCTGCATCGTTGGGCGGCTATTACGTCAATGACTTTATTGACCGCGGCCGAGTGAAGAAAGTGTACGTTCAGGCGGATGCTAAATACCGCATGCTGCCAACGGACATCAGTAATCTGTATATCCGCAGTGCCAATGGCGAAATGGTTCCGTTCTCTGCGTTCAGCGCATCGCATTGGGTTTACGGCTCACCGCGCCTGGAGCGTTACAACGGCATGCCATCGATGGAAATACTGGGGGAAGCCGCGCCGGGTCGAAGTACGGGTGAAGCAATGGCACTAATGGAAAGCCTCGCAGAAAAGCTGCCAAACGGTATTGGTCATGACTGGACGGGTATGTCTTATCAGGAACGACTGTCGGGTAACCAGGCACCTGCACTTTATGCCATCTCGCTAATCGTCGTCTTCCTTTGCCTGGCCGCGTTGTATGAGAGTTGGTCGATTCCCTTCTCCGTCATGCTGGTTGTACCGCTCGGTGTGGTAGGCGCACTGTTAGCTGCATCAGTGCGTGGGATGAATAACGACGTCTACTTCCAGGTGGGTCTGTTAACCACTATTGGCCTCTCGGCGAAGAACGCCATCCTGATCGTCGAATTTGCCAAAGACCTGATGGATAAAGAGGGCAAAGGATTGATAGAAGCCACTCTGGAGGCGTCGCGCATGCGTCTTCGTCCAATCCTGATGACATCCCTGGCGTTTATTCTGGGGGTTATGCCTCTGGTTATCAGCCATGGTGCAGGTAGCGGTGCGCAGAATGCGGTCGGTACGGGCGTAATGGGAGGAATGTTGACCGCGACGTTGTTGGCGATCTTCTTCGTTCCCGTCTTCTTCGTTGTCGTTAAACGGCGTTTTAGCCGGCACCACGAATAATTTGTAAAATAAAGGCGTCCATAGACGCCTTTTTACATGATGATGAGTTCTTTATTTATTAATGAGATAGACATTTAATTTTGCTGAAGCATTGCAGAACAAACTTTCAGGTGCCCCATTTTATCCATTATTTTTACAATCCACATGAATTGAGATTATTCCTCATGTCAGTCTTTTTTTAAGCAGTGGTAAAATAGCAGTCGAGTTCGCAGATGGCTGAGCGTTTACCTTTGCTCAATTAGCGAAACGCTTATTTTTGAGGTAACACCATGAAAAGATTAATACCCGTTGCACTGCTTACCGCATTACTGGCTGGCTGTGCACATGATTCCCCTTGTGTGCCTGTCTATGACGATCAAGGGCGTCTGGTTCATACCAATACCTGTATGAAAGGCACCACGCAGGATAACTGGGAAACTGCAGGAGCGATAGCCGGTGGTGCAGCCGCAGTTGCCGGCTTGACGCTTGGGATAGTTGCCTTGACGAAATAAAAAATCATAAAAGCGCGGCCGTTACCGCGCTTTTAGCAATACGAATTAAATCTTAATATAAGACAAAATGTTAGTTCATGGCATCATTCATAAAATAAAATTATTATAGATTCGCTTCACATATCCATGAACTCAAATTAGCATTTTCTGTATTCTTCGTTATAACGCACATCCCTTTCATTATTCTCACGCTACGGATATTCACGCCTGAAATCGTTATCATGCGTCCTGTCTTATTTTTAAATTTTTTGCGCCGAAATGTGGCTTACGTTTCAATTTTGCACCACTTCAGGGCGCTGCATTTATTCTTTCCTGTCTACACTCTGCATATTGCGTCGAATAATCGTGCGCAAAAACCTGGCACTACCTTTGCTTAGAAGAGTATGGCCATAGCCACAGACAGGTAAAAGACGTTTTCAGAACGTTTCCATAACAATAATTCCTCCACACAGGATGCTCTATGAAAAAGATGATAATAGCCAGCCTGGCTGCGGCCGGCGTGCTGCTTGCGGTTGCAAATCAGGCACATGCCGGCGCAACTCTCGATGCCGTACAGAAAAAGGGTTTTGTGCAATGTGGTATCAGTGATGGCCTGCCTGGTTTTTCTTACGCTGATGCAAGCGGTAAGTTCTCAGGTATTGATGTCGATGTATGTCGTGGCGTTGCCGCTGCCGTATTTGGTGATGACAGCAAAGTAAAATATACCCCACTCACCGCCAAAGAACGCTTCACCGCGTTACAGTCTGGTGAGGTCGATATGCTTTCCCGTAATACCACATGGACCTCTTCTCGCGATGCCGGAATGGGAATGTCTTTCACTGGCGTAACGTATTACGACGGCATCGGTTTTCTTACCCACAATAAAGCGGGCCTGAAGAGCGCTAAAGAGCTGGATGGCGCAACGGTTTGTATTCAGGCAGGAACAGATACTGAACTGAATGTGGCCGACTACTTTAAAGCCAATAACATGAAGTATACCCCTGTCACCTTTGACCGTTCTGATGAGTCCGCTAAAGCTCTCGAATCAGGGCGCTGCGATACACTTGCCTCCGACCAGTCTCAGTTGTACGCCCTGCGGATCAAACTGAGCAACCCCGCAGAATGGATTGTACTGCCAGAAGTTATTTCTAAAGAGCCACTGGGGCCAGTCGTGCGTCGTGGTGACGACGAGTGGTTCTCGATTGTTCGCTGGACGTTGTTCGCTATGCTGAACGCCGAAGAGATGGGGGTTAACTCGAAAAATGTTGACGAAAAAGCGGCAAATCCTGCAACACCGGATATGGCGCACCTGCTAGGTAAAGAGGGGGATTATGGCAAGGACCTGAAACTTGATAACAAATGGGCTTACAACATTATCAAGCAGGTAGGTAACTACTCGGAGATCTTTGAGCGTAACGTTGGATCGGAAAGCCCGTTGAAGATCAAGCGTGGGCAAAACAACCTCTGGAATAACGGTGGCATTCAGTATGCACCACCCGTGCGCTAATGCGCAGTGATGCAACGAGCGCCGCAACGGCGGCGCTCAGCCCAGAGTCATAGTTACCGAGGTTTTCTTATGTCCCATCGCCGCTCAAACGTAAAAGGATCGTTATCCTTTTCTAACCCTGCGGTCCGCGCCTGGTTATTTCAAATACTCGCTGTGATTGCGGTCGTTAGCATTGCGATCTATCTCATTCATAACACCATTAATAACCTGAGCAGTCGCGGTATTACCTCGGGATTTTCTTTTCTCGAACGCAGTGCCGGATTTGGTATCGTCCAGCATCTGATTGATTACGAGCAAGGCGATACATATGGCCGCGTTTTTATCGTCGGTCTGCTTAATACGCTATTAGTCTCTGCGTTGTGCATTGTTTTCGCATCATTTCTTGGCTTTTTTCTCGGGCTGGCACGGCTGTCGGATAACTGGTTACTACGAAAGCTCTCTACGATTTATATCGAAACGTTCCGCAATATCCCGCCATTGCTGCAGATCTTCTTTTGGTATTTTGCCGTATTGCGGAATTTGCCCGGACCGCGGCAGGCTGTTAGTGCCCTGGATCTGGTCTTTCTGAGCAATCGAGGGCTCTACATTCCGGCACCACAGATGGGAGAAGGCCTGATTACCTTCTGTGCCGCAATCATGCTTGCCGTCATCATCACCATTGGGTTATTTCGCTTCAACAAAATGCACCAGACCAAAACAGGCCAGTTGCGCCGAACATGGCCAACAGCCCTGATGCTAATCGTGTTTCTACCGATGATTTCACATTGGATTTTCGGTGCGGCGCTGCACTGGGATATCCCTGAACTGCGCGGGTTTAACTTCCGTGGCGGTATGGTGCTTATTCCCGAACTGGCTGCCCTGACGCTGGCGCTTTCGGTGTATACCTCAGCGTTTATTGCTGAAATTATCAGGGCGGGGATTCAGGCTGTTCCTTATGGCCAACATGAAGCAGCACGCTCGCTGGGCCTGCCAAATCCGGTAACGCTGCGCCAGGTGATCATCCCACAGGCGCTGCGCGTCATCATTCCCCCATTGACCAGCCAGTATCTGAATATCGTCAAGAACTCCTCTCTCGCAGCCGCCATTGGCTATCCGGATATGGTGTCATTGTTTGCCGGTACTGTGCTCAATCAAACAGGACAGGCCATCGAAACTATCGCCATCACCATGTCGGTGTACCTGATCATCAGCCTGAGCATTTCTCTGTTGATGAATATTTATAACCGCCGCATCGCACTGATTGAGCGCTAAGGAGCCATGATGACAAAAGCACTGCTGTCTCGCCCCGCGCGCCCGAGCAGTAACCAGGCAAGTCGCATTCTATTTTGGGCACGTAAAAACCTGTTCTCTAGTTGGTCAAACAGCCTGCTCACATTGCTATGCGTGTGGCTTATTTGGTCGTTCCTTCCCCCGCTGTTGAACTGGGCATTCCTGCAGGCCAACTGGGTCGGTTCTAGCCGGGCCGATTGTACAAAAGCAGGGGCTTGCTGGGTTTTCATCCATGAACGCTTCGGGCAATTTATGTATGGACTGTATCCACACGATCAACGCTGGCGCGTCAATCTGGCTCTGATTATTGGTCTGCTTTCCTTCATCCCGATGTTCTTGAAAATCATCCCCCACCGTGGCCGCTATATCGCCGTCTGGGCCGTCATTTATCCAGTGGTGGTTTGGTGGCTGATGTACGGGGGTTTTTTCGGGCTTGAGCGCGTAGAAACTCGCCAGTGGGGTGGATTAACACTGACGCTTATCATCGCATCCGTGGGTATTGCAGGCGCGCTTCCGTGGGGCATTTTACTGGCGTTAGGCCGCCGTTCTCATATGCCGATCGTGCGTGTTTTATCGGTCATTTTCATTGAGTTCTGGCGTGGTGTGCCGCTTATAACCGTCCTGTTTATGTCCTCAGTCATGCTCCCGCTATTTATGTCGGAGGGTACAACTATCGACAAACTTATTCGGGCACTGGTTGGTGTCATTCTCTTCCAGTCAGCCTATGTTGCTGAAGTGGTACGCGGAGGATTACAGGCCTTACCAAAAGGTCAATATGAAGCGGCTGAATCACTGGCGCTTGGGTACTGGAAAACGCAGGGGTTGGTTATTCTTCCCCAGGCGCTGAAGCTGGTCATTCCCGGCCTGGTCAATACCATCATCGCGCTATTCAAGGATACCAGCCTGGTCATTATCATCGGCCTGTTTGATCTCTTTAGCAGCGTCCAGCAAGCAACTGTCGACCCGGCCTGGCTGGGAATGTCGACAGAAGGATATGTTTTCGCTGCACTGATTTACTGGGTTTTCTGTTTCAGCATGTCGCGTTATAGCCAGCATCTGGAAAAACGTTTTAACACCGGGCGTACACCGCACTGAGGAATTTATGAGCCAAATAGTAATGCCGTCCACTGACGCGATGATTACGCTGGAAAACGTCAACAAATGGTATGGGCAGTTTCATGTCCTGAAAAATATCAACCTACAGGTAAAACAGGGAGAGCGTATCGTATTGTGTGGGCCTTCTGGTTCCGGAAAATCGACGACTATTCGCTGTATTAACCATCTGGAAGAACATCAGCAAGGGCGTATTGTCGTGGATGGAATCGAGCTCAACGAAGATATCCGCAATATCGAACGTGTCAGACAGGAAGTTGGCATGGTCTTTCAGCACTTTAATCTCTTCCCTCATTTAACGGTTCTGCAAAACTGCACACTGGCTCCTATTTGGGTGCAAAAGATGCCGAAGAAAGAAGCCGAAGTGCTGGCAATGCACTACCTTGAGCGGGTCCGCATTGCTGAACATGCACATAAATATCCCGGGCAAATTTCCGGTGGTCAGCAACAGCGTGTCGCTATTGCGCGCTCGCTGTGTATGAAACCCAAAATCATGCTGTTTGACGAACCCACGTCAGCGTTAGATCCCGAAATGGTAAAGGAAGTGCTGGATACGATGATTGGCCTGGCGCAATCGGGAATGACAATGCTGTGTGTAACACATGAAATGGGGTTCGCCCGCACGGTAGCGGATCGGGTGATCTTTATGGATCTTGGAGAGATTGTCGAACAGGCGCCTCCAGATGAATTTTTTGCCCATCCTAAATCCGAACGAACCCGTGCCTTTTTGTCGCAGGTTATACATTAATGCCCAATTGCCTGCACGTATCAGACTGACAGAAATATCAACCTCGTGGGGCCGGATAAAACGTTTACGCGTATCCGGCCTCTTTTCCGTGATACGTTAAAAAAGCAAAAAGGCCCAGTCTTTCGACTGGGCCTTTCGCTTTTATTTGATGCCTGGCAGTTCCCTACTCTCGCATGGGGAGACCCCACACTACCATCGGCGCTACGGCGTTTCACTTCTGAGTTCGGCATGGGGTCAGGTGGGACCACCGCGCTACAGCCGCCAGGCAAATTCTTTACTAAGTGCCAAACTTTAACCCGAAAAACTGGTGCTGATACCCAGAGTCGAACTGGGGACCTCACCCTTACCAAGGGTGCGCTCTACCAACTGAGCCATATCAGCACACTAAATTTGATGCCTGGCAGTTCCCTACTCTCGC
>NZ_SZWX01000052.1:0-84379 GCF_005280975.1 Citrobacter sp. wls716 | reverse complement strand
GTTCGAGTCCCGTCCGTTCCGCCACTTATTAGAAAATTAAGCCTGCTACTAAGCAGGCTTAATGATAAGAAAATTTAGGGGCGTAGCTCAGTTGGTAGAGCACCGGTCTCCAAAACCGGGTGTCGCGAGTTCGAGTCTCTCCGCCCCTGCCAGAAACAATCCTTAGCATCCTTGCTAAGGATTTTTTTTTACCTGAACATCATATTCTGGATCTTCCAGTTCATTTTTTCCCGGCATCCTTGCCAGCGTTTTCATTAATCTTCCAAAATATTTGTTTTCAGCAGATCGCGAATAAGTGCATGTTTGTCGCTATTTTGCAGCCAAACCGCATATAACGGACGTGAAAGAGTCGCACTGTCAGTAACTGTATGAAGATCGCTTTTGGTTCTGGCCCAACTGACGGGAAGCCAACTAAACCCTTTAATTACAGAAAGTTGCTGTCTTGCCAGTTCTGCAGAACTGGTGGTAAGTACCGGCACTTCATCTCCAGCAATCAATCCCGCTTCGTGCTGCTGAAAATCCGGTCCCCATTCCAGGCGTAGGTAATTCAGTTCATCTTTGGTTTGCGATGGAGAGCTACAATAGAGCGCCAGCGTGAAATATCCCAACAGTTGGCTGCTAAATTCGTCCATTTTTGGCGTTTCGGTAGTAATCAGTAGATCAAGCTGTCGTTCATGGAGCTGCTTTACTAACGACTGGCGCTGAGCGATCCTCGCTTCAAACTGCAGGCTGGATTGTGGCTCCTGAGATTGGTATAAACGCCGTAACCAGTCATTGAGCATGCATTCCCAAAGGGATGCACTGGCACCGATCGAAAACTCGTTGTGCCGTGAGGTATTCGCGACCTCCTTACGTGCTGCTTGCCATGTATTCATCAGCGTTTCAGCGTAAGGCAATAATTTTTCACCTGCAGCGGTCAAACGAATATTGTTTCTGTGTCGGGTGAACAGGTTCACACCCAGTTGATTTTCCAGTTGTCTGATCCGAAAACTCACCGCCGACTGGGTCAGGTAGAGCGCTTCAGCTGCCCGACCAAAGTGGCGTGTCCGGCTAACTTCCAGGAAAGTTTTTAACAATTCCGTATCCACAACGCGCTCCATAAAATTATTTGTCGTGATGATTTAAATCTTTTGTTTGACGCTCTGTCAAGCGTAACTAATACTCCGCGCCATAAATAGCTCGGCCAAAGAATTAGGAGCGTGCAGGATGGCGGAAAGCTTTACGACGACTAATCGATATTTCGACAATAAATATTACCCCCGCGGATTCTCCCGTCATGGTGATTTCACCATTAAAGAGGCACAGCTGCTTGAGCGTCATGGCTATGCCTTCAACGAGCTGGATCTGGGTAAACGTGAGCCAGTAACTGAAGAAGAAAAATTGTTTGTTGCGGTATGCCGTGGTGAACGTGAGCCAGTTACCGAAGCTGAACGCGTGTGGTCTAAATACATGACGCGCATTAAGCGTCCAAAACGCTTCCACACGCTGTCTGGCGGGAAACCTCAGGTGGAAGGTGCAGAAGACTACACCGAATCTGATGATTAATAAAAAAGGGCGTAAGCCCTTTTTTTATGCCAGTAATTTCTGCAGGTGAATTAATAACCTGTCTATCGCCCGATAAGCAACGGCCTCCTGCAAGTGCTGGCGGGTGATATGGTCGCACTGTTCAATATCCGCAATGGTACGTGCGACTTTTATCAGGCGTAGCCAGGCGCGGATGGACAATCCAAGACGAGCTAACGAGTCCTCAAGCCAGTGCGCATCATCACTGCGCAGTACACAGTATTTATGGATATCCTGGCTGTCCAGATACGCATTTAACTTATTTTGCCGCCGATACTGACGCTCTCGTGCGGCGATGACGCGTTGCTTCACCGTTGCGCTATCTTCACCTTTCACTACGCTCTGGCTGAGTATGCCGGGTGGCGGTAAGGGAATTTCGAGGGAGAGGTCAAAGCGGTCAAGAAAAGGCCCTGACAGCCGATTGAGGTAGCGCAGCGTCTGTTCTGGGGTACAGCGGTTATGATTCCCCTGATAATGGCCTGTCGGGCTTGGATTCATTGCAGCAATGAGTTGAAAGCGCGCGGGATAGGTTATTTTTGCTCTGGTGCGGGATAGATGGATCTGCCCGGACTCAATGGGTTCGCGCAGTGCATCCAGCGTGCGTCGCTCAAACTCAGGTAATTCATCCAGAAATAATATACCGTTATGTGCCAGGGAGATCTCGCCTGGCGCAGGAATAGAGCCTCCACCGACCATTGCGGTTAATGAAGCACTATGATGGGGAGAACGAAAAGGGCGTTGCTTCCACTGTTTTTGTATCGTATCGGAATTAACCAGACTGAGGATCGCTGCACTTTCCAGCGCCTCATCGTTGCTAAGTGGAGGAAGCAGCCCTCTGAGACGGCTGGCCAGCATGGTCTTGCCCGTACCAGGCGGGCCGATAAACAGGAGGTTGTGACCACCAGCGGCGGTGATCTCCAGCCCTCGTTTACCCTGTTCCTGACCGATAACATCGCTGAGATCCTCTGGTGAAGGTTCGGCGGTAAAGTCTGCAGATTGCGGTTTGTCTAAATCATGCTTTCCTTCCAGGAATGCGCATACCGCCTGCAGGTGATCGGCAATCAGGCACCCTTCGCCGTGTATTAGACCAACCTCTGCGGCATTCTCTTTAGCGACAATGATTCGCCGGCCTGCACGAATCGCTTCGGTTGCGCTTGATATAGCGCCTGGAACGCCGCGTAAAGCGCCTGTAAGCGCTAATTCGCCTACCAGCTCATAGGTATCGAGATTATGGGGTGTAAGCTGCTCAGAAGCGACCAGAAGCGCAACAGCGATAGGTAAATCATATCGCCCCCCTTCTTTGGGGAGGTCAGCCGGAGCCAGGTTGATGGTTATCTTCCTGGTCGGGAATTCATACCCGCTATTAATAATTGCACTGCGTACCCGATCGCGAGCCTCTTTCACTGTCGTTTCAGGTAACCCCACCATGGTTAAACCAGGCAGGCCATTACTAATATGTACCTCGATGGTAATGGCTGGTGCATTCACGCCGAGGGCGGCGCGTGTGTGAACAATCGATAGTGACATAACCCCTCCTGATGGGAATATTATGTCGCAATAGATATCAGCAAGATTCTGCATAATTGATGTTTTTAGACGCTTATTCCTGTGTTTTTGTGTAATCAGGAATTGCTTGCCCCATGTCTGGAATCTCGCTCGCAAATGCGTATAAGTGTGCCGAGGAAAGAGATCGCAGGTGGTGCTGATGCGCTGAAACGTGAAATATTTTCATTTTATATTTTTTGTATAAAAAACAACGATATTTATCTAAACCGTTAACGGCGTCAGAAAAATGAAAACAAAAATATCTTGTGCTATTCGCAAATTCTATGGTAACTCTTTAGGTATTCCTTCGAACAAGATGCAAGAAAATACAAAAATGACAGCCCTTCTACGAGTGATTAGCCTGGTCGTGATTAGCGTGGTGGTGATTATTATCCCACCGTGCGGGGCTGCACTTGGACGAGGAAAGGCTTAGAAAACAAGCCTTAACGAACTAAGACCCCCGCACCGAAAGGTCCGGGGGTTTTTTTTGACCTTAAAAACTTAAACGAGGAGCAGAAAGTGAACGACAGCATAAAATTCTGTTTCTCAAGATTTACGGCGGGGATGTAACTATGAATGGGGCACAGTGGGTGGTACATGCGTTGCGTGCACAAGGGGTTCAAACCGTCTTTGGTTATCCCGGTGGCGCAATTATGCCGGTTTACGATGCATTGTATGACGGCGGCGTAGAGCACCTGTTGTGCCGACACGAGCAGGGTGCGGCGATGGCGGCGATTGGTTATGCCCGTGCAACGGGTAAAACCGGTGTTTGTATCGCCACTTCCGGCCCTGGTGCTACCAACCTGATCACCGGACTTGCCGATGCGTTGTTAGATTCTGTTCCAGTGGTCGCGATCACCGGCCAGGTGGCATCACCTTTCATCGGAACGGATGCGTTCCAGGAAGTGGACGTGCTTGGTATGTCGCTGTCCTGCACCAAACACAGCTTCCTGGTGCAGTCACTGGAAGAGCTGCCGCGCATCATGGCTGAGGCCTTCGCCGTGGCGAATTCCGGTCGCCCGGGTCCGGTTCTGGTGGATATCCCGAAAGATATCCAATTAGCCAGCGGTACGCTGGAGCCGTATTTTACGACCGTCGAAAACGTTGAGGCTTTTCCGCATGCTGACGTTGAGCAGGCGCGTAACATGCTGGCGCAGGCGCAGAAACCCATTCTGTACGTTGGTGGCGGCGTAGGTATGGCACAGGCGGTTCCGGCCCTGCGTGAGTTTATTGCGCTTACTCAAATGCCTGTCGCTTGCACGCTGAAAGGTCTGGGCGCAGTAGATGCTGACTACCCATACTATTTGGGCATGTTGGGTATGCACGGTACTAAAGCGGCAAATTTCGCGGTGCAAGAGTGTGATTTACTGATTGCAGTTGGCGCGCGTTTTGATGACCGGGTGACTGGTAAGCTGAATACTTTCGCACCGAACGCCAGCGTGATCCACATGGATATCGACCCGGCAGAAATGAACAAACTGCGCCAGGCGCATGTGGCCCTGCAGGGCGATTTAAATTCGCTGCTGCCGGCATTACAGCAGACGTTGAAGATTGACGAATGGCGTCAGCACAGTGCAGAACTGCGAGCAGAGCATACCTGGCGCTACGACCATCCGGGTGAGGCCATCTATGCACCGTTGTTGTTAAAACAACTGTCGGACCGTAAACCAGCGGATAGCGTTGTTACGACGGATGTTGGCCAGCATCAGATGTGGTCTGCACAGCATATGACCTATACCCGCCCGGAAAATTTCATCACCTCGAGCGGCTTGGGTACGATGGGCTTTGGTTTACCTGCCGCGGTTGGCGCACAGGTTGCTCGCCCGAACGATACGGTAATCTGTATCTCCGGTGACGGTTCCTTCATGATGAATGTACAGGAACTCGGCACCGTAAAACGCAAGCAGTTGCCGCTGAAGATAGTTTTACTCGACAACCAGCGGTTAGGCATGGTGCGACAATGGCAGCAGTTGTTTTTCCAGGAACGTTATAGCGAAACCACCCTTACCGATAACCCCGATTTCCTCATGTTGGCCAGCGCCTTCGGCATACCTGGTCAGCACATCACCCGTAAAGACCAGGTTGAAGCGGCACTCGACACCATGCTGAACAGCGAGGGGCCATACCTGCTTCATGTCTCAATCGACGAACTTGAGAATGTCTGGCCTCTGGTACCGCCAGGTGCCAGTAACTCAGAAATGCTGGAGAAATTATCATGATGCAACATCAGGTCGCCGTTGAGGCTCGTTTCAATCCGGAAACGTTAGAACGTGTTTTACGCGTGGTACGCCATCGTGGTTTTCAGGTGTGCTCCATGAATATGGAAGCCGCCAGCGATGCGCAGAATATAAATATCGAATTGACCGTTGCCAGCCCCCGGTCGGTCGACTTACTGTTTAGTCAGTTAAGTAAACTGGTGGACGTTGCACATGTTGCCATCTGCCAGAGCACAACCACATCACAACAAATCCGCGCCTGAGCGCAAAAGGAAGAAAAATGACGACGAAAAAAGCTGATTACATTTGGTCTAATGGCGAGATGATTCGTTGGGAAGACGCGAAGGTTCACGTGATGTCCCACGCGCTGCACTACGGTACTTCTGTATTTGAAGGCATCCGTTGCTACGATTCTCACAAAGGGCCGGTGGTGTTCCGTCATCGCGAACATATGCAGCGTCTGCGTGATTCAGCCAAGATCTATCGTTTTCCGGTTTCTCAGAGCGTTGATGAGCTGATGGAAGCTTGCCGTGAGGTGATTCGTAAAAACAATCTGACCAGCGCCTATATCCGTCCGCTGGTGTTTGTTGGCGACGTGGGGATGGGCGTTAACCCGCCAGCGGGTTACACCACCGACGTGATTATCGCCGCGTTCCCGTGGGGGGCTTACCTCGGTGCTGAAGCGCTGGAGCAGGGGATCGACGCGATGGTTTCTTCCTGGAACCGCGTTGCGCCAAACACTATCCCTACCGCTGCTAAGGCTGGTGGTAACTATCTGTCTTCGCTGCTGGTGGGTAGCGAAGCGCGTCGTCATGGTTACCAGGAAGGTATTGCTCTGGATGTGAATGGTTACATCTCTGAAGGCGCGGGTGAAAACCTGTTTGAAGTAAAAGACGGCATTCTGTTTACCCCGCCGTTTACCTCCTCCGCGCTGCCAGGTATCACCCGTGACGCAATCATTAAGCTGGCGAAAGATCTCGATATCGAAGTGCGTGAGCAGGTGCTGTCCCGTGAATCGCTGTACCTGGCCGACGAAGTGTTTATGTCCGGTACTGCGGCCGAAATCACGCCCGTACGCAGCGTCGATGGTATTCAGGTGGGCGAAGGCCGCTGCGGCCCTGTCACCAAACGCATCCAGCAGGCCTTCTTTGGCCTCTTCACCGGTGAAACGGAAGATAAATACGGCTGGTTAGATCAGGTTAATCAATAAACATAAATTTGGGACGGCACGCACCGTCCCAATTATTAGACAGACGGGAGTTAATCAAGCATGCCTAAGTATCGTTCTGCTACCACCACCCACGGCCGTAATATGGCGGGTGCCCGCGCACTGTGGCGCGCCACCGGGATGACCGATGATGACTTCGGTAAACCTATTATCGCTGTGGTGAACTCTTTTACCCAGTTTGTGCCGGGCCATGTCCATCTGCGCGATCTCGGTAAGCTGGTTGCCGAACAAATCGAAGCCTCTGGCGGCGTAGCGAAAGAGTTCAACACCATTGCTGTGGATGATGGTATCGCCATGGGCCACGGGGGCATGCTGTATTCACTGCCGTCACGCGAGCTGATCGCTGACTCCGTTGAGTACATGGTTAACGCCCACTGCGCCGATGCGATGGTCTGCATCTCCAACTGCGACAAAATCACCCCGGGGATGTTAATGGCCTCCCTGCGTCTGAACATTCCGGTGATCTTTGTTTCTGGTGGCCCGATGGAAGCCGGGAAAACCAAGCTCTCTGACCAAATCATCAAGCTCGATCTGGTTGATGCAATGATTCAGGGCGCGGACCCGAAAGTCTCTGACTCACAAAGCGAACAGGTTGAACGTTCTGCCTGTCCGACCTGCGGCTCATGCTCCGGGATGTTCACCGCAAACTCCATGAACTGTCTGACCGAAGCGCTGGGTTTATCGCAGCCGGGTAATGGTTCGCTGCTGGCGACTCACGCCGACCGTAAAACGCTGTTCCTTAACGCGGGTAAACGCATCGTTGAGCTGACTAAACGCTACTATGAGCAGGATGATGCTTCTGCGCTGCCGCGCAACATTGCCAGCAAGGCGGCGTTTGAGAATGCCATGACGCTGGATATCGCCATGGGTGGCTCCACCAACACCGTTCTGCACCTGCTGGCGGCGGCGCAGGAAGCGGAAATCGACTTCACCATGAGTGATATCGACAAGCTGTCCCGCAAGGTTCCGCAGCTGTGTAAAGTGGCGCCAAGCACCCAGAAATACCATATGGAAGATGTGCACCGCGCTGGTGGTGTGCTGGGGATCCTCGGCGAACTGGACCGCGCCGGCCTGTTGAACCGTGACGTGAAAAACGTGCTCGGTCTGACCCTGCCGCAGACGCTGGAACAGTACGATATCACCGTTACCCAGAATGACGCGGTGAAAAAGATGTTCCGCGCTGGCCCGGCGGGCATCCGTACCACTCAGGCGTTCTCGCAGGACTGCCGTTGGGATACGCTGGATGACGATCGCGCCGAAGGCTGTATCCGTTCGCTGGAACATGCTTACAGCAAAGATGGCGGTCTGGCAGTCCTGTACGGTAACTTCGCGGAAAACGGCTGTATCGTGAAAACCGCAGGTGTGGATGACAGCATCCTGAAATTTACCGGCCCGGCGAAAGTGTATGAAAGCCAGGACGATGCGGTTGAAGCAATCCTCGGCGGTAAAGTGGTGGCTGGCGACGTGGTTGTCATTCGCTACGAAGGGCCGAAAGGCGGGCCAGGCATGCAGGAAATGCTCTACCCAACCACCTTCCTGAAATCGATGGGGCTCGGCAAGGCCTGTGCGCTGATAACAGATGGCCGTTTCTCCGGCGGCACATCCGGCCTGTCTATCGGCCACGTTTCCCCGGAAGCGGCCAGCGGCGGTAATATCGCGATTATCGAAGACGGCGATATGATTGCTATCGATATCCCGAATCGTGGTATTCAACTGCAGTTGAGCGATGCGGAAATCGCGGCACGCCGCGAAGCACAGGAAGCACGCGGTGACAAAGCCTGGACGCCTAAAGATCGTCAGCGTCAGGTCTCCTTTGCGCTGCGCGCCTACGCCAGTCTGGCAACCAGCGCCGACAAAGGCGCGGTGCGCGATAAGTCGAAACTCGGGGGATAATGACCATGGCGGATTCACAACCTCTATCTGGTGCTCCTGAGGGCGCCGAGTATCTCAGAGCGGTACTGCGTGCGCCGGTATACGAAGCGGCACAGGTAACGCCGCTACAGAAAATGGAAAAGCTCTCTTCGCGCCTCGATAACGTTATTCTGGTCAAGCGCGAAGACCGTCAACCCGTTCACAGCTTCAAGCTACGCGGTGCCTACGCCATGATGGCGGGCCTGACCGAAGAGCAAAAAGCGCATGGGGTCATCACCGCATCGGCGGGTAATCATGCTCAGGGTGTCGCGTTCTCTTCTGCGCGACTAGGCGTGAAGGCGCTGATTGTCATGCCAACGGCTACTGCCGATATCAAAGTCGATGCCGTTCGCGGCTTCGGCGGAGAAGTGCTGCTGCATGGCGCGAATTTTGATGAAGCCAAAGCCAAAGCGATTGAGCTATCGCAGCAGCAGGGTTTTACCTGGGTTCCGCCGTTCGATCATCCGATGGTGATTGCCGGGCAGGGTACGCTGGCGCTGGAGTTACTGCAGCAGGATGCTCACCTTGACCGTGTTTTTGTCCCGGTGGGCGGCGGCGGTCTGGCGGCGGGCGTGGCGGTGTTGATCAAACAGCTGATGCCGCAGATCAAAGTGATCGCCGTTGAAGCTGAAGATTCCGCCTGCCTGAAAGCGGCGCTGGATGCCGGTCATCCGGTTGATCTCCCGCGCGTCGGTCTTTTTGCTGAAGGCGTGGCGGTCAAACGCATTGGTGATGAAACCTTCCGTCTGTGCCAGGAATACCTCGACGACATTATCACCGTTGATAGCGATGCTATTTGCGCAGCGATGAAAGACCTGTTTGAAGATGTGCGAGCCGTGGCTGAGCCATCGGGCGCGCTGGCGCTGGCGGGAATGAAAAAATACATCGCCCAGCACAATATTCGCGGTGAACGACTTGCACATGTGCTGTCCGGTGCGAACGTTAACTTCCATGGCCTGCGCTACGTGTCTGAACGCTGTGAATTGGGGGAACAGCGCGAAGCGCTGCTGGCGGTGACCATCCCGGAAGAGAAGGGCAGCTTCCTGAAATTTTGCCAACTGCTGGGTGGGCGCTCGGTTACTGAGTTTAACTACCGTTTTGCTGATGCCAAAGATGCCTGCATTTTTGTCGGCGTACGCCTGAGCCGTGGTCTGGAAGAACGTAAAGAAATCCTCCAGTTGCTTAGTGACGGCGGCTACAGTGTGGTGGATCTGTCCGACGACGAAATGGCGAAGCTGCACGTGCGCTATATGGTCGGTGGACGTCCGTCAAAACCCTTGCAGGAGCGACTGTTCAGCTTCGAATTCCCGGAATCGCCGGGGGCGCTGCTGAAGTTTCTGCATACTCTGGGGACGCACTGGAATATTTCATTGTTCCACTATCGCAGTCATGGAACTGACTACGGCCGTGTTCTGGCAGCATTTGAACTGGGTGAACATGAACCTGATTTCGAAACGCGACTAAATGAACTGGGCTATGACTGTCATGATGAAACACATAACCCGGCGTTTCGTTTTTTTCTCGCAGGGTAATGTTTGGGGAGCCTGACGGCACTGCGCCTGTCAGGCCTGCGCCCTGACTCTCTGCCGGTTAAGGTGCTTGCGCCGCCGTTCGGCGGCTAGTGATTTGGCAATATCTTCCAGAAAGCATCAATAAGCGGCTCATGCAGCCGCTTTTTTTGTGCGCATACGCCCAGCTCGAACGGTGTTTTTTCGTCGCTACGTTCCAGAATCATCACGCGGTTACGTACCGGCTCCGGGCTATTCTCCAGCACCACTTCTGGCAACAATGCTACGCCGCAGCCCAGCGCCACCATCGACACCATCGCCTCGTGGCCGCCCACGGTGGCGTAAATCGACGGGTTGCTGATTTTATTGCGCCGGAACCACAGCTCAATGCGGCGGCGCACCGGCCCCTGGTCGGCCATGATAAACGGCACCGTTGACCAGTCTGGCTCATCCACCGAAATCTGGTTGCGCACCGGGCAGGGCAGTGCTGGCGCTATCAATACCACAGCCAGATTCTCCAGCATGGAAAATGCCACCGCGCCGGGCAGTGTCTCGGGCTTACCGGCAATTGCCAGATCGGCCTCGCCGGTGACGACTTTTTCCATTGCATCAGCCGCGTCACCGGTGGTGAGCTTGATTTCCACCGACGGATGCTCGGCGCGGAAGCGGTCGAGGATCGGTGGTAAATGGCTGTAGGCGGCAGTCACTGAGCAGAAGATATGCAGTTCACCGGACAACGACGGTCCTTGTTGATCAATGGTATGGCGTAATTGCTGATACTGCAGCAGCGTCTGCTGGGCAAACACGCGCAGCTCCTCACCGGCTTCGGTGAGCGTCACCGTGCGGTTATCGCGGACAAACAGCGGCTGGCCGAGGTCTTCTTCAAGACGCTGAATTTGCCGGGAGAGCGTGGAGGGGCTGACGTGCATCGCCCGCGCGCTGCGGCCAAAATGGCGGCTTTCCGCCAGATGCAGGAACATTTTCAGATCGCGTAAATCCACCGGCGAACCTCTTTATTTTGACGTTGCAGATATTGCAATGTGACGTTGTGAATATATCAATTTCCGCAATAAATTTCCTGTCATATAGTGGGTTCATTCTCGCAAAAGCGAACCGAATAATAAGCACCACAACACAACATCACGGAGTACACCATCATGGCTAACTACTTTAATACACTGAATCTGCGTCAGCAGCTGGCTCAGCTGGGCAAATGTCGCTTCATGGGCCGCGAAGAATTCGCCGACGGCGCAAGCTACCTTCAGGGTAAAAAAGTGGTCATCGTCGGCTGTGGCGCTCAGGGTCTGAACCAGGGCCTGAACATGCGTGACTCCGGTCTGGATATTTCCTACGCACTGCGCAAAGAAGCGATCGCTGAGAAACGTGCTTCGTGGCGTAAAGCGACCGAAAACGGCTTCAAAGTAGGTACCTACGAAGAACTGATCCCGCAGGCTGACCTGGTGGTTAACCTGACGCCAGACAAACAGCACTCCGACGTTGTGCGTTCCGTACAGCCGCTGATGAAAGACGGCGCGGCGCTGGGTTACTCCCACGGTTTCAATATCGTCGAAGTGGGCGAGCAGATCCGTAAAGACATCACCGTTGTGATGGTGGCACCGAAGTGCCCGGGTACCGAAGTGCGTGAAGAGTACAAACGTGGTTTCGGCGTACCGACGCTGATCGCCGTCCACCCGGAAAACGACCCGAAAGGCGAAGGCATGGCGATCGCTAAAGCCTGGGCTGCGGCAACCGGCGGTCACCGTGCGGGCGTGCTGGAGTCTTCCTTCGTGGCGGAAGTGAAATCTGACCTGATGGGCGAGCAGACTATTCTGTGCGGTATGCTGCAGGCGGGCTCTCTGCTGTGCTTCGACAAGCTGGTGGAAGAAGGTACTGACCCGGCTTATGCGGAAAAACTGATTCAGTTCGGCTGGGAAACCATCACCGAAGCGCTGAAGCAGGGCGGTATCACGCTGATGATGGACCGTCTGTCTAACCCGGCAAAACTGCGCGCTTATGCGCTGTCCGAACAGCTGAAAGAGATCATGGCACCGCTGTTCCAGAAACACATGGACGACATCATCTCCGGTGAATTCTCCTCCGGCATGATGGCTGACTGGGCCAACGACGATAAGAAACTGCTGACCTGGCGTGAAGAGACCGGTAAAACCGCGTTCGAAACCGCACCGCAGTTTGAAGGTAAAATCGGCGAGCAGGAGTACTTCGATAAAGGCGTACTGATGATCGCGATGGTGAAAGCGGGCGTTGAGCTGGCGTTCGAAACCATGGTTGATTCTGGCATCATCGAAGAGTCTGCTTACTACGAATCACTGCACGAACTGCCGCTGATCGCGAACACCATCGCGCGTAAGCGTCTGTACGAAATGAACGTGGTTATCTCCGATACCGCAGAATACGGTAACTACCTGTTCTCTTACGCTTGCGTACCGCTGCTGAAAGAGTTCATGACCACTCTGCAGACCGGCGATCTGGGCAAAGCGATTGCCGAAGGTGCGGTAGACAACGCGCAGCTGCGTGATGTGAACGAAGCGATTCGCGGCCACGCTATCGAGCAGGTTGGTAAGAAACTGCGTGGTTATATGACGGATATGAAGCGTATTGCGGTAGCGGGTTAAATTGATTGTCGGGTGGCGCTAGCGCTTACCCGACCGACAATTTAGCCGAGAATGTAGGCCGGGTAAGGCGACAGCCGCCACCCGGCTTTTTTATTAGTTACGGTACAGCACTTTAATGATGTGGTAACCGAACTGCGTGTGCAGCGGGCCAGTTGGCTCCAGCACCGGGCAAGAGAAGACCACTTTGTCGAACGCCGGAACCATCTGGCCCTGGCGGAATTCGCCTAAATCACCGCCGCGTTTGCCTGATGGGCAGATTGAGTGTTTCTTCGCCAGCTTGCCAAAGTCGGCACCGTTTTTAATTTGTTCCAGAAGATCCAAAGCCAGTTTCTCTTCTTTAACAAGGATATGCACTGCTGCTGCTGTTTTTGCCATGATCGTGCCTTGAGTGGGGTAGTTGAGGCTGGCTATACTACCATGCTCTAAATTTCCCCTCCTGACTTTCATTGAGTGATCTTTATGCGTTTGAATCCCGGACAACAACAAGCCGTCGAATTTGTCACAGGACCTTGCCTGGTGCTGGCGGGGGCGGGTTCCGGAAAGACGCGCGTTATCACCAATAAAATTGCGCATCTGATCCGTGAATGTGGTTATCAGGCACGCCATATTGCGGCGGTGACTTTTACCAATAAGGCCGCGCGTGAAATGAAAGAGCGTGTGGCGCAGACGCTGGGTCGTAAAGAGGCGCGTGGATTGATGATCTCCACGTTCCACACGTTGGGGTTGGATATCATCAAGCGTGAATTTGCGGCGTTGGGGATGAAGTCGAACTTCTCGCTGTTTGACGATACCGATCAGGTGGCTCTGCTTAAGGAACTGACCGAAGGGCTAATTGAAGACGATAAACTTATCCTTCAACAGCTGATCTCAACGATCTCCAACTGGAAAAACGATCTGATGACCCCGGTGCAGGCAGCAGCCAGCGCTAAAGGCGAACGCGATCGTATTTTCGCGCACTGCTATGGCCTGTACGACGCGCATATGAAGGCGTGTAACGTGCTGGACTTTGACGATCTGATCCTACTGCCGACGTTGCTGCTTCAGCGTAATGAAGAGGTGCGCGAGCGCTGGCAGAACAAAATCCGCTACCTACTGGTGGATGAATACCAGGATACCAACACCAGCCAGTACGAGCTGGTGAAGCTGCTGGTGGGGCAACGTGCGCGCTTTACCGTGGTGGGTGATGACGATCAGTCTATTTACTCCTGGCGCGGCGCGCGTCCGCAGAACCTGGTACTGCTGAGCAAAGATTTTCCGGCGCTGCAGGTGGTTAAGCTGGAGCAGAACTATCGCTCTTCCGGACGTATCCTCAAGGCCGCAAATATTCTCATTGCTAACAATCCGCACGTATTTGAAAAGCGGTTGTTCTCTGAGCTGGGCTACGGACCTGAGCTGAAAGTACTGAGTGCCAACAACGAAGAGCATGAAGCGGAACGCGTGACCGGGGAGTTGATTGCTCATCACTTTGTGAATAAGACGCAGTATAAGGACTATGCGATCCTGTATCGCGGCAACCACCAGTCACGGGTGTTCGAAAAATTCCTGATGCAAAACCGCATCCCGTACAAAATTTCCGGGGGGACATCGTTTTTCTCGCGTCCGGAAATCAAAGATCTGCTCGCCTACCTGCGTGTGCTGAGCAACCCGGATGACGACAGCGCGTTTTTGCGTATCGTCAATACGCCGAAGCGTGAGATCGGCCCGGCGACACTGCAAAAGTTGGGTGAGTGGGCGATGACGCGTAATAAAAGCTTGTTTACTGCCAGCTTTGATATGGGTCTAAGCCAGACGCTGACCGGCCGCGGTTATGATTCTCTAACCCGCTTTACGCACTGGCTGGGGGAAATCCAGCGCCTCGCGGAGCGTGAACCGATTGCTGCCGTGCGTGACCTGATCCATGGCATTGATTACGAATCATGGCTGTATGAAACCTCGCCGAGCCCGAAAGCGGCTGAAATGCGTATGAAAAACGTCAATACGCTGTTCAGTTGGATGACGGAGATGCTGGAAGGCAGTGAGCTGGAAGAGCCAATGACCCTGACCCAGGTCGTTACCCGCTTTACCCTGCGCGACATGATGGAGCGTGGAGAGAGTGAAGAAGAGCTGGACCAGGTGCAGTTGATGACGTTACATGCCTCAAAAGGGCTGGAGTTCCCCTATGTGTTTATGGTGGGAATGGAAGAGGGCTTCTTACCTCATCAGAGCAGCATCGATGAAGACAACATTGATGAAGAGCGTCGTCTGGCCTACGTCGGCATTACCCGTGCACAGAAAGAGCTTATCTTCACGTTGTGCAAAGAACGCCGTCAGTACGGTGAACTGGTGCGTCCGGAGCCAAGCCGCTTCCTGCTGGAACTGCCACAGGATGACGTTATCTGGGAACAGGAGCGTAAAGTGGTGAGCGCTGAGGAGCGGATGCAAAAGGGGCAGGCCAGCATCGCGAATATCCGGGCAATGATGGCGAAAGCCAAAGAGAAGTAATATTTATTTGGTAGGCCGGATAAGCGTGAGCGCCATCCGGCAGCCAGCATCTAACGCACTTCCAGCGGCCAGTGGACATAGCTTTGCCACTGGATTTCCTGATCGATCAACTCTTTACCTAATGGATGATGTTCCAGCCAGCTTTCCGGCAACGTTAGCGTCAGATCTTCATCCTGAGCTTGCAGGGTGATATGTGGCACTAAATCGTCACGGCGGCGGCTTGCGAAGATGATCGCCAGGCGTAGCAAACGGCAAAGGTGCTCCGCGATGCGCGGCGGCACGGCGTTTTGCTGGTGGAGCGAAGAGAGATCGACTGGGTTGGTCTGATTTAATAACAGCGTGGCTAACAGCTTTTTCTGCGCGGGAGTGAAGCCCGGAAGATCGAGATTACGCACCAGCCAGGCGGCATGCAGCGGTGCCTGCTTATATTCCACGCTCAGCCCTATTTCATGCAGCTGACAGGCACTTTGCAGCAGTTCACGGCTAATGGCCTCAAGATGCCACTCATCTTTCACCTGATCGAATAAATGTACAGCCAACTGTGCGACGCGGTTCGCCTGATCGGTGTCAACCATAAAGCGACGCTGAATATTACGCAGCGTACGGCTGCGAATATCCTGATCGACAGGCAGGTGCAGCATACCGTAAACCAGACCTTCACGCAGTGCGCCGCCGGCCAGGGTCATGCATTGAATATTCAACTCAGTGAAAATCGCGATCAGGATTGCCAGCCCGCTGGGGAACACCAGTGCGCGTTCCAGCGTTAACCCTTCGATTTCCAACTCTTCCAGACGACCGCAGTGGATAGCGCGCTGCTTAAGCTGCTGAAGTTTGGCCAGCGTAATGCGCTCATCCATACCCTGCGCCATCATGATTTCCTGCAACGCCTGGACGGTACCGGAGGCACCAACGCAAACTTTCCAGCCATGAAAACGCAGTTTGTCGGCGACCGGGCGCAGAACCTCACGCGCCGCTTTCTCGGCTTCGTCAAAATTTTCCTGCGCCAGATTACGATCGGTGAAGTACCGTTCGAGCCAGGTAACGCAGCCCATTGACAGGCTGAACAGAGAGGTTGTTTGGGCGCCGGAGCCGGTAACCAGTTCCGTACTGGCTCCGCCAATATCAACGACCAGACGCTGATCGGCACCGCCAGTGGTGTGGGCAACACCCTGATAAATCAGTCGTGCTTCTTCTTCACCACTGATGACCTGGACAGGGCAGCCGAGGATCTCTTGCGCTTTGGCGATAAAGACATCGGCGTTTACCGCGATGCGCAATGTTGCCGTGGCGACCACGCGGATTTGCGGTTGCGGGATATCCTGCAGACGTTCAGCAAACAAGCGCAGGCATTGCCAGCCGCGTTCCATGGCTTCAGCGGAGAGAATGTTGTCGCTGTTGAGTCCAGCGGCCAGACGCACCTTGCGTTTAATACGCGTGAGCGTCTGGATGCTTCCCGCCACTTCGCGTACAACCAGCATATGAAAACTATTCGAGCCTAAATCGATTGCGGCGTACAGCGAAGTGGTTGTGAGCATATCTTACGTTAACCTGAACGACGACGATTACGCGGAGCACCACCGGTACGACGCGGGCCATTGCCTGGGCGTGGGCGCGTCATGCGCAGCGGCTTTGGCAGGTCAGTCATTAGCGCGTCCGGGTTGTACTTGCTGACCGGAATCGAGTGGCCAATGTAGGTCTCGATTGCAGGTAAATTCAGCGCGTACTCTTCACAAGCCAGGCTAATAGAATGACCACTTGCGCCTGCACGACCTGTACGACCAATACGGTGGACGTAATCTTCACAGTCATCCGGCAGGTCATAGTTAAACACGTGCGTTACGGCTGGGATGTGCAGGCCACGCGCCGCGACATCGGTTGCGACGAGAATATCGAGATCGCCACGGGTGAACTCATCAAGGATACGCAGGCGTTTTTTCTGCGCCACGTCACCGGTAAGCAAGCCTACGCGATGTCCGTCAGCGGCAAGACTGCCCCAGATCTCTTCACAGCGATGTTTGGTGTTAGCAAAAACAATGGCGCGATCTGGCCACTCTTCTTCAATCAGCGTTTGCAGCAAACGCATTTTCTCTTCGTTGGAAGGATAGAAGAGTTCTTCTTTAATACGGTGGCCCGTCTTCTGTTCCGGTTCGACTTCAACGTACTCGGCGTTATTCATTTGTTCAAACGCCAGTTCGCGAACGCGATAAGAGAGGGTTGCAGAAAACAGCATGTTCAGACGTTGGGTGGTTGGCGGCATACGACGGAACAGCCAACGGATATCTTTAATAAAGCCCAGATCGTACATACGATCGGCTTCATCCAGCACCACGACCTGAATCGCGCCCAGGTTGATATGGTTCTGTTTTGCGTAGTCGATAAGACGACCGGTCGTGCCGATAAGAATATCGACGCCGCTTTCCAGCACTTTCAGCTGTTTGTCGTAACCGTCGCCGCCATAAGCCAGGCCTAATTTCAGACCGGTGGTCTGTGCCAGCGGCTCGGCGTCGGCGTGGATCTGCACGGCTAACTCACGCGTTGGCGCCATAATTAACGCACGCGGTTGGTTCACCTTGCGATCGTCAATCGCGGGATGAGAGAGAAGATAATGAAACGTTGACGTCAGGAACGCCATCGTTTTTCCGGTACCGGTTTGCGCCTGCCCTGCAACATCACGGCCTGCCAGCGTAAGCGGCAGCGCGAGAGCCTGAATGGGCGTGCAGTTATGAAACCCTTTATTTTCAAGGGCTTCTATCACCTTCGGGTGCAGGGCGAAGTCGGAAAACTTCTGTTCTGTTAAATGTGTTTTGCTCATAGTGTGGTAGAATATCAGCTTACTATTGCTTTACGAAAGCGTATCCGGTGAAATAAAGTCAACCTTTAGTTGGTTAATACTGTACACAATTCATTCATGATGCGTCGAGATGGCAAGTGAATGGGTCCAAAGACGCGTATTGAGTACGTGACCAGGACGCAGCGCACAGCCAACAAAAAGGCGGCTTGAAGGATGATGTGTAAACACCAACACACCAGGCTTATTCCTGTGGAGTTATTATGAGCGATAAAATTATTCACCTGACTGACGACAGTTTTGACACGGATGTACTCAAAGCGGACGGAGCTATCCTCGTTGATTTCTGGGCAGAGTGGTGCGGTCCGTGCAAAATGATCGCTCCGATTCTGGATGAAATCGCTGACGAATATCAGGGCAAATTGACGGTTGCTAAACTGAACATTGACCAAAACCCAGGCACCGCGCCGAAGTATGGTATTCGTGGCATCCCGACCCTTCTGCTGTTTAAAAACGGCGAAGTTGCGGCGACTAAAGTTGGCGCGCTGTCCAAAGGTCAGTTGAAAGAGTTCCTCGACGCTAACTTAGCGTAAGGAAGTATCATGATCGGGCGGCCATACTTCGAAATGATTCGGATGACTGGACGCCCGACTTGAGTCGTGCTAAGTTAGTGTTGACTTCGTATTAAACATACCTTATTAAGTTTGAATCTAGCTTTATCCAATACTTCCCGTTGTTTCTCGTGCGAGAAGTAGACAGATTCAGGGCCTTGTCACTCAATCCGTCTTGTCGTTTCAGTTCTGCGTACTTTCCTGTGACCAGACAGCGAACAGACATGAGTCGATGGCCGTAAACAGGCATGGATGACCCTGCCATACCATTCACAACATTAAGTTCGAGATTTACCCCAAGTTTAAGAACTCACACCATTATGAATCTTACCGAATTAAAGAATACGCCGGTTTCTGAGCTGATCACTCTCGGCGAAAATATGGGCCTTGAAAACCTGGCTCGTATGCGCAAGCAGGACATTATTTTTGCCATCCTGAAGCAGCACGCAAAGAGTGGCGAAGATATCTTTGGTGACGGTGTGCTGGAGATATTGCAGGATGGATTTGGTTTCCTCCGCTCTGCAGACAGCTCCTACCTCGCCGGTCCTGATGACATCTACGTTTCTCCAAGCCAAATCCGCCGTTTCAACCTCCGCACTGGTGATACCATTTCTGGTAAGATTCGCCCGCCAAAAGAAGGTGAACGCTATTTTGCGCTGTTGAAAGTTAACGAAGTTAACTACGACAAACCGGAAAACGCCCGTAACAAGATCCTCTTCGAAAACTTAACGCCGCTGCACGCAAACTCCCGTCTGCGTATGGAGCGTGGTAATGGTTCTACCGAGGACTTAACGGCGCGCGTACTGGATCTGGCATCGCCGATCGGTCGTGGCCAACGTGGTCTGATTGTGGCACCGCCGAAAGCGGGTAAAACCATGCTGCTGCAGAACATTGCGCAGAGCATTGCCTACAACCACCCGGACTGTGTGCTGATGGTGCTGCTGATTGACGAACGTCCGGAAGAAGTGACCGAGATGCAGCGTCTGGTTAAAGGTGAAGTTGTGGCTTCTACCTTTGATGAACCCGCATCTCGCCACGTTCAGGTTGCGGAAATGGTAATCGAGAAGGCGAAACGTCTGGTTGAACATAAGAAAGACGTTATCATCCTGCTCGACTCCATCACGCGTCTGGCGCGTGCGTACAACACCGTGGTCCCGGCTTCCGGTAAAGTCCTGACCGGTGGTGTTGATGCCAACGCCCTGCACCGTCCGAAGCGTTTCTTCGGTGCGGCACGTAACGTGGAAGAGGGCGGCAGCCTGACCATCATCGCGACTGCGCTTATCGATACCGGCTCTAAAATGGATGAAGTTATCTACGAAGAGTTTAAAGGTACCGGCAACATGGAACTGCATCTCTCTCGTAAGATCGCTGAAAAACGCGTCTTCCCGGCTATCGACTACAATCGTTCCGGTACCCGTAAAGAAGAGCTGCTTACCACCCAGGAAGAGCTGCAGAAAATGTGGATCCTGCGCAAAATCATCCATCCGATGGGTGAAATTGATGCAATGGAGTTCCTCATTAACAAGCTGGCGATGACGAAGACCAATGATGACTTCTTCGATATGATGAAGCGCTCATAATTCAGGCATCATCCGAAAACGCCACGTTTTTACGTGGCGTTTTGCTTTTATGCCTGTAATCTTAACGACACAATAACAATAATACGGTATGACATACCGCCAGGTTGAAAAAGATTCGTAATTTGTATCTTGTGGTTGATAATTATACAGAACCATCGGATATGGAGACGGGTTTCCCTTCTGAATAAAGGTCTTCGTGGTTATACTTCTGCTATTAATTTTCTCTGAGAGCATGCATTGTGAATTTACTGACAGTAAGCACTGATCTCATCAGTATTTTTTTATTCACAACACTGTTTCTTTTCTTTGCGCGTAAGGTCGCAAAAAAGATTGGTTTAGTGGATAAACCCAACTTTCGCAAACGGCATCAAGGATTGATCCCGCTGGTTGGGGGGATTTCGGCTTACGCAGGTATTTGCTTTACGTTTGTGATTGCTGATTATTACATCCCGCATGCTTCTCTCTATCTGGCCTGTGCCGGCGTGCTGGTTTTGGTTGGCGCGCTGGACGATCGTTTTGATATCAGTGTAAAAATCCGCGCAACTATCCAGGCCGCGATCGGCATTATCATGATGTCGGTTGGCAAACTCTATCTTCTTAGCCTTGGGTATATTTTTGGCCCCTGGGAGATGATTCTTGGCCCGTTTGGCTATTTACTGACGCTGTTTGCCGTCTGGGCGGCAATTAATGCTTTCAATATGGTGGACGGTATTGACGGCCTGTTAGGTGGGCTGTCCAGCGTTTCATTCGCGGCGATGGGGTTTATCCTGTGGTTCGATGGGCAGACGAGTCTGGCCGTATGGTGTTTTGCGATGATCGCCGCCATTCTGCCTTATATTCTGCTGAACCTGGGCGTTCTTGGGCGCCGTTATAAAGTCTTCATGGGTGATGCTGGCAGTACGCTGATTGGTTTTACCATCATCTGGATCCTGCTGGAAACCACGCAGGGCAAAACACATCCTATAAGCCCAGTTACCGCACTGTGGATTATCGCCATCCCGTTAATGGATATGGTGGCGATCATGTACCGCCGTTTGCGTAAGGGCATGAGCCCGTTCTCAGCCGATCGCCAGCACATTCATCATTTGGTGATGCGGGCAGGGTTTACTTCCCGCCAGGCATTTGTTCTGATTACGCTGGCGGCGGCCGTGCTGGCATCGATCGGTGTGCTGGCTGAATATTTCCGTTTGGTTCCGGAATGGGCCATGCTGGTGCTGTTTTTAATGGCATTTGGCCTCTACGGATACTGTATCAAGCGTGCCTGGAAAGTGGCGAGATTTATCAAGCGAGTGAAGCGCAGACTGAGAAGAATTCGTGAAGGCAAACCAAACTTAACCAAGTGAATTGAGGATGCGATGACACAACCATTACCGGGGGAAGACGCCATGAGCGCTGAAAATGAACTGGATATCCGTGGGTTGTTTCGTACCTTATGGGCAGGGAAGGTGTGGATTGTCGGTATGGCGCTCGCATTTGCACTTGTTGCTCTCGCCTATACTTTTTTCGCCCGTCAGGAGTGGAGCGCAACGGCTATTTCAGACAAGCCTACGGTGAATATGTTGGGGGGCTATTACTCTCAACAACAGTTCCTGCGCAACCTGGATATTAAGGCCAGCCTCGCATCAACGGACCAGCCGTCGGTGATGGATGAAGCCTATAAAGAATTTATCATGCAGCTTGCCTCCTGGGATACGCGCCGTGAATTCTGGCAGCAGACTGATTATTACAAGCAGCGTATGGTCGGAAACAGTAAAGCCGATGCCGCGCTGCTGGATGAACTGATCAACAACATTCAGTTTATGCCTGGTGATGCGTTGCGGAACACCAATGACAGCGTGAAGCTTATTGCGGAAACGGCACCTGATGCCAACAATCTTCTGCGCCAGTACGTGGCCTTTGCCAGCCAGCGTGCAGCACGTCATCTGAACGATGAGCTGAAAGGCGCATGGGCTGCGCGGACGGTGCAAATGAAAGCGCAGGTCAAACGGCAGGAAGAGGTAGCAAAATCGATTTTCTCTCGCCGTGTTCATAACATTGAACAAGCGCTCAAAATTGCTGAGCAGCATAATATTTCGCGTACTTCTACTGATGTCCCTGCTGAAGAGTTGCCTGATTCTGAGTTGTTTTTACTCGGACGCCCTATGCTGCAGGCGCGACTCGAAAACCTGCAATCTGTTGGCCCAGATTTTGATATGGACTATTTTCAAAACAGAGCCATGCTGAACACGCTGAACGTAGGACCGACCCTGGATCCGCGTTTTCAGACCTATCGTTATTTGCGGACGCCGGAAGAACCGGTAAAACGTGATAGCCCACGTCGTGCCTTCCTGATGATTATGTGGGGCATCGTTGGGGCCCTGATCGGTGCTGGTGTCGCGTTAACCCGTCGCCGTTCGATTTAGCAATACCGTTGCAGTGAGGGGCTGGGCTCTCACTGCCAATCCGAAGAGAATCGATGTGAAAGTACTGACTGTATTTGGTACGCGACCGGAGGCCATTAAGATGGCTCCTCTGGTTCATGCGCTGGCTAAAGATCCTGATTTCGACGCGAAAGTTTGCGTCACTGCACAGCATCGGGAGATGCTCGATCAGGTATTGCACCTCTTTTCCATCGTACCTGACTACGATCTCAATATTATGCAGCCAGGTCAGGGACTGACAGAAATTACCTGTCGAATTCTGGAAGGATTAAAGCCAATCCTCGCTGAGTTCAAACCTGATGTGGTGCTAGTCCACGGTGATACAACAACAACCCTTGCGACCAGCCTGGCCGCGTTTTATCAGCGTATTCCGGTGGGGCATGTTGAGGCTGGGTTGCGAACTGGCGATCTCTATTCTCCCTGGCCGGAAGAGGCAAACCGTACACTGACCGGGCGCCTGGCAATGTATCACTTTTCCCCAACTGAAAATTCACGCCAAAACCTGTTGCGTGAAACCATTCCGGATGACCGTATTTTTGTCACGGGGAACACGGTTATTGATGCGTTGATCTGGGTTCGCGATCGTGTACTCGGAAATGAAGCACTGCGCGCTGAACTGGCTGAGCGCTATCCTTTCCTGGATGCGGATAAGAAGATGATCCTGGTAACCGGTCATCGTCGGGAAAGCTTTGGTCGCGGCTTTGAGCAAATCTGCCATGCACTGGCGGAAATTGCCGCGGCTAATCAGAATGTACAGATTGTCTATCCCGTACACCTGAACCCCAACGTTAGCGAGCCGGTAAATCGTATTTTGGGTCATGTTGAGAACGTGATTCTGATTGAGCCACAGGACTATCTGCCATTCGTCTGGCTGATGAATCATGCCTGGCTTATCCTTACCGATTCCGGCGGGATTCAGGAGGAAGCCCCTTCTCTGGGCAAACCTGTGTTGGTGATGCGAGAAACAACGGAGCGGCCAGAAGCCATTACCGCAGGCACAGTACGTCTGGTTGGGACTGACCCTCAGCGTATTGTGGCAGAAGTCACGCGCTTGCTGCATGACGAAAATGAATATCAGACCATGAGCCGCGCCCATAATCCGTATGGTGATGGGCAGGCGTGTGGCCGCATTTTACACGCGTTAAAAAATAATCGGATATCGCTATGAGTTTTACGACCATTTCTGTCATTGGGCTGGGTTATATCGGACTGCCGACGGCGGCCGCTTTTGCTTCCCGTCAAAAACATGTTATTGGCGTAGATGTAAATCAACATGCGGTGGATACCATTAACCGCGGTGAAATCCACATCGTTGAACCTGATTTGGGTGCTGTGGTGAAAACAGCAGTCGAAAATGGCTTTCTGCGTGCGGTTACGACACCTGTTGAAGCAGACGCTTATCTGATTGCTGTGCCGACCCCCTTCAAGGGGGAGCATGAACCCGATATGGTCTATGTTGAAGCCGCAGCGAAGTCGCTTGCGCCGGTGCTGAAAAAAGGGGCGTTGGTGATCCTTGAATCGACGTCACCCGTCGGGGCAACGGAGCAGATGGCAGCATGGCTTGCAGAAATGCGCCCTGATCTGACTTTCCCGCAGCAGGCGGGGGAACAGGCTGACGTGAACATTGCTTATTGTCCGGAGCGCGTGCTGCCAGGCCAGGTAATGGTTGAACTGATTAAAAATGACCGTGTGATTGGCGGAATGACCCCCGTTTGTTCTATGCGCGCCAGCGAACTGTACAACATCTTCCTCGAAGGTGAATGTGTGGTGACTAACGCCCGCACTGCAGAAATGTGCAAGTTGACCGAAAACAGCTTCCGCGATGTCAATATCGCCTTTGCTAATGAACTGTCGCTGATTTGCGCCGATCAGGGGATTAACGTCTGGGAACTGATCCGTCTGGCGAACCGTCACCCGCGGGTTAACATTTTGCAGCCTGGACCTGGTGTTGGCGGGCACTGTATCGCGGTCGACCCGTGGTTTATTGTGGCGCAGAACCCGCAGCAGGCGAGATTGATCCGCACCGCGCGCGAGGTAAATGATAGTAAGCCTCATTGGGTTGTCGATCGGGTAAAAGCCGCTGTAGCGGATTGTCTGACGGAGACCAATAAACGTACCAGCGACGTAAAAATTGCCTGTTTTGGTCTGGCGTTCAAACCGAATATTGATGATTTACGTGAAAGCCCGGCAATGGGGGTGGCGCAAAGTATCGCACGCTGGCACAGCGGCGAGACGCTGGTGGTTGAACCGAATATCCATCAGTTGCCGAAAAAACTGGATGGCCTGTGCCAACTGGCGAAACTGGACGATGCGCTGGCAAGCGCCGATGTGCTGGTGATGCTGGTTGACCATAATGAATTTAAAGCGATTAAAGGCGATGCGGTTCACCAGCAATACGTGGTTGATACCAAAGGAGTCTGGCGCTAATGAAACGAATTCTGGTTACCGGTGGTGCAGGATTTATTGGCTCAGCGGTTGTGCGTCACATCATTAATGAGACTCGGGATGCCGTGGTAGTGGTTGATAAGTTAACCTATGCCGGAAACCTGATGTCGCTGGCGCCGGTTGCACAGAATGCCCGTTTTGCCTTTGAACAAGTTGATATCTGCGATCGCCTGGCGCTCGACAACGTGTTTCAACAGTATCAGCCGGATTGCGTGATGCACCTGGCGGCAGAAAGTCATG
This sequence comes from Citrobacter sp. wls716, assembly GCF_005280975.1. NCBI lineage: Bacteria > Pseudomonadati > Pseudomonadota > Gammaproteobacteria > Enterobacterales > Enterobacteriaceae > Citrobacter > Citrobacter sp. wls716. Next base: position 59,210 of record NZ_SZWX01000052.1, on the reverse strand, counting down.
TTGATCGTTCTATCGATGGCCCCGCCGCATTTATTGAAACCAATATTGTCGGAACCTACACGTTGCTGGAAGCCGCTCGCGCATACTGGAATGTGTTAGCCGATGATAAAAAGCAGGCGTTTCGTTTCCACCATATATCAACCGACGAGGTGTACGGCGACCTGCATTCTACGGATGATTTCTTTACCGAAACGACGCCGTATGCACCGAGTAGTCCTTATTCCGCGTCAAAGGCCAGCAGCGATCATCTGGTACGTGCCTGGCTACGTACGTACGGGCTGCCAACGTTAATGACTAACTGCTCCAACAATTATGGGCCCTACCATTTCCCGGAAAAACTGATCCCGCTGATGATTCTCAATGCACTGGCGGGAAAACCTCTGCCGGTGTACGGCAACGGACAGCAGATTCGTGACTGGCTGTATGTGGAAGATCATGCCCGGGCGCTCTATTGCGTCGCGACTACAGGCGCGGTTGGCGAGACCTATAATATTGGTGGTCATAACGAGCGTAAAAACCTGGACGTGGTCGAAACGATTTGCAGCTTGTTGGAAGAACTGGCACCGCAAAAACCAAAAGGTGTTATGCGGTATCAAGAATTGATCACTTATGTTGAAGATCGCCCAGGCCATGATCTGCGCTATGCCATTGATGCGTCGAAAATTGCGCGTGAACTTGGCTGGGTGCCGCAGGAAACGTTTGAAAGTGGCATGCGTAAAACCGTGCAATGGTATCTGGCAAATGAGGCCTGGTGGAAACCCGTGCAGGATGGCAGCTACCAGGGTGAGCGTTTGGGCCTGAAGGGCTAACAGCCTGGTTTTGGCGCCCGGAGGAGGGATCATATGAAAGGTATCATTCTGGCAGGTGGCTCAGGCACTCGCCTGTACCCCATTACGCGCGGCGTATCGAAGCAGCTATTGCCTATTTACGATAAGCCCATGATCTATTACCCGCTATCGGTACTGATGCTGGCGGGAATTCGCGAGATCCTCATTATTACCACACCGGAAGATAAAGGGTATTTCCAGCGTTTGCTGGGAGATGGCTCTGAGTTCGGTATTGAATTGCATTATGCAGAGCAGCCCAGCCCGGATGGTTTAGCACAGGCATTCATTATTGGTGAAACGTTCCTTAACGGCGAACCATCATGTCTGGTGCTTGGGGACAATATCTTCTTTGGTCAGGGATTTAGTCCAAAACTACGCCACGTCGCTGCCAGAACACAAGGTGCGACGGTATTTGGCTATCAGGTGATGGATCCTGAGCGTTTCGGTGTGGTTGAGTTTGATGACAATTTTCGCGCAGTCTCGCTGGAAGAGAAGCCGAAAGAACCAAAATCAAACTGGGCGGTGACAGGACTCTATTTCTACGACAGTAAGGTAGTGGAATACGCAAAGCGCGTGAAACCTTCTGAGCGTGGGGAACTGGAAATTACCTCCATTAACCAGATGTACCTTGACGATGGCAATCTGACCGTTGAATTGCTTGGCCGTGGCTTTGCCTGGCTGGATACCGGTACGCACGACAGTCTGATTGAAGCGAGCACGTTTGTGCAGACGGTGGAGAAACGTCAGGGCTTTAAAATCGCCTGCCTGGAAGAGATAGCATGGCGTAATGGCTGGCTGGATGATGAAGGTGTTAGACGTGCCGCCAGCTCTCTGGCTAAAACAGGCTACGGCCAATATTTGCTGGAGCTGCTCCGTGCCCGTCCGCGCCAGTATTGAGTCTCTGGATTGGGAAAATACGTTCTTTGGCGTGAATAGCGCCATTGTACGGTTTGACCCGCACGCACCGATCCTGACAGCAGAAGTTTTACAGCGCTGGGAACGGGTGCAGGCAAAAATTCCTGCTGCAAATACGTATGAATTAGATGCTTTACAGCAGTTGGGCTTTTCACTGGTCGAAGGTGAGATGGACTTTGTTCTGCCGGTAACGTGCGCCCGTGAAAATCCCGGTGCACAGGTGGCGCAAGCTGCGGATATTCCGCTGCTGCGTCGACTGGCAGGAGAGGCGTTCGCCCAAAGTCGTTTCCGCGCACCGTGGTATCCCGTGGAGGCCAGTGCGCGTTTTTATGCACAGTGGATAGAAAACGCTGTGCTGGGCACGTTCGATCATCAGTGCCTCATTTTTCGTACACAGACAGGTGGGATTCGCGGTTATGTCTCACTACGTGACGTCAATGATACTGATGCACGTATTGGCTTACTGGCTGGTCGTGGTGCGGGTGCCGAACTCATGCAGGCTGCGCTTTGCTGGGCACAGGCTCGCGGTAAAACAACATTGCGGGTGGCGACCCAGATGGGCAACACCGCCGCGCTTAAACGTTATATACAGAGCGGTGCAAATGTGGAAAGCACCGCGTACTGGTTATACAGGTGACAAAATGATTCCATTTAACGCACCGCCGGTGGTGGGAACCGAGCTTGAATACATGCAGTCAGCGATGAGCAGCGGCAAGCTGTGTGGCGATGGTGGTTTTACCCGCCGTTGCCAGCAATGGCTGGAGCAGCATTTTGGCAGTGAGAAGGTGCTGCTGACGCCTTCCTGTACCGCATCACTGGAGATGGCGGCATTATTGCTGGACATCCAGCCCGGCGATGAAGTCATCATGCCCAGCTACACATTTGTATCTACCGCGAACGCATTCGTGCTGCGTGGCGCAAAAATCGTCTTTGTCGATATCCGCCCGGATACCATGAACATTGATGAAACGCTGATTGAAGCGGCGATCACCGAGAAAACCCGCGCTATTGTGCCGGTGCACTACGCCGGGGTTGCCTGTGAAATGGATACCATTATGGCGTTGGCGTCACAATACAACCTGTTCGTGGTAGAAGATGCTGCTCAGGGCGTAATGTCGACCTACAAAGGCCGTGCGCTGGGGACCATTGGGCATATTGGCTGCTTTAGCTTCCATGAAACCAAAAACTATACCGCAGGCGGTGAAGGCGGGGCGACGCTGATCAACGACCGTAAATTAGTTGAACGTGCAGAAATCATCCGTGAAAAGGGGACGAATCGCAGTCAATTTTTCCGCGGTCAGGTTGATAAATATACCTGGCGTGATATTGGCTCCAGCTATTTGATGTCCGATCTCCAGGCTGCCTATCTGTGGGCGCAACTGGAAGCGGCAGAGCGTATTAATCATCAGCGCCTGGTGCTGTGGCAGAATTATTATGATGCCCTCGAACCGCTGGCGCGTGCCGGGCGTATTTATTTACCCGCCATCCCGGAAGGTTGTGCGCAGAACGCCCATATGTTTTATATCAAGCTGCGCGATATTGACGATCGCACGGCGTTGATTAACTTCCTGAAAGAAGCCGAAATTATGGCGGTATTCCATTATATTCCGCTGCATGATTGTCCGGCTGGCGATAAATTCGGCGTGTTTTCCGGAGTCGATCGTTACACCACCAAAGAGAGTGAACGCCTGCTGCGTCTGCCGCTGTTTTATAACCTGTCGCTGGTGAACCAGCGCACAGTAATTACGACCTTACTCAACTACTTCTCCTGATATGTCGCTGGCTAAAGCGTCCTTGTGGACGGCTACCAGTACGCTGGTAAAAATTGGTGCGGGTTTGTTGGTGGTAAAACTGCTGGCGGTCTCTTTCGGCCCTGCGGGTGTGGGCCAGGCGGGAAACTTCCGTCAGATGGTCACCGTGCTTGGCGTGTTGGCGGGCGCTGGGATTTTCAACGGCGTCACGAAATACGTTGCGCAGCACCATGATGACCCGGCGCGGTTGCGTAAGGTGGTGGGGACATCATCCGCAATGGTGTTGGGATTCTCTACGCTGATGGCGGCGATTTTTTTGCTGGCAGCAGCGCCTATCAGTCAGGGATTGTTTGGTCATACGCATTTTCAGGGGCTGGTACGCCTGGTTGCGCTGGTACAGATGGGGATTGCCTGGGCAAACCTGTTGCTGGCGTTGATGAAAGGATTCCGAGATGCCGCAGGTAATGCGCTATCGCTGATTATTGGCAGCCTGGTCGGCGTCGTGGCCTACTACGGCTGCTATCGGTTGGGCGGATACGAAGGTGCTTTGCTGGGGCTGGCGCTGGTGCCAGCGCTGGTGGTTATCCCTGCAGCCATCATGCTGATTAAGCGTGGCACTATTCCTCTGCATTACCTGAAGCCCTCGTGGGATAACGGTCTGGCAGGGCAGCTAAGCAAGTTTACGTTGATGGCGCTCATTACCTCTGTGACGCTGCCCGTGGCGTATGTGATGATGCGAAACCTATTGGCGGTGCAATACAGCTGGGATGACGTGGGGATTTGGCAGGGGGTGAGCAGTATCTCTGATGCGTACCTGCAATTTATTACCGCTTCATTCAGTGTGTATCTGCTGCCAACACTGTCTCGCCTGACTGAAAAGCGCGACATCACGCGTGAAGTTATCAAATCGCTGAAATTTGTATTACCGGCAGTTGCCGCCGCGAGTTTTACCGTCTGGCTGTTACGTGATTTTGCTATCTGGCTGCTTTTCTCCGCTAAATTCACCGCCATGCGTGATTTGTTTGCCTGGCAACTGGTGGGGGATGTACTGAAAGTGGGTGCCTACGTATTTGGCTATCTGGTGATCGCGAAGGCCTCGCTGCGGTTTTATATTCTGGCCGAAATTAGCCAGTTCATTTTGTTGACGGCATTTGCCCACTGGTTGATCCCCGCGCACGGTGCTCTGGGCGCGGCACAGGCCTATATGGCAACGTACATCGTCTATTTTTCTCTTTGTTGTGGCGTGTTTTTACTCTGGCGTAGGCGGGTATGACTGTACTGATTCACGTTCTGGGATCGGATATCCCTCACCATAACCAAACCGTGCTGCGGTTCTTCAACGACGCGTTGGCTGCAACAAGTGAGCACGCGCGCGTGTTTATGGTTGCCGGTCAGGATACGGGATTTAGCGAGAGCTACCCGGCGTTATCACTGAGTTTCTACGGTGGAAAAAAGGCGCTGGCAGAGGCCGTTATCGCCAAAGCTAAGACGTATCGCCAGCAGCGTTTCTTCTTTCATGGGCAGTTCAATACTAGTCTGTGGCTGGCATTGCTGAGCGGGGGGATTAAGCCTGAGCAGTTTTACTGGCATATTTGGGGTGCCGATCTGTATGAAGTCTCCAGTGGGCTGAAATTCCGTCTGTTTTACCCGATTCGCCGAATGGCACAAAACCGCGTGGGTTGTGTCTTTGCCACGCGAGGCGATCTGAGCTATTTCGCTGAGCTGCATCCGCGTATTCGCGGGGAATTGCTCTATTTCCCAACCCGTATGGATCCGTCGCTGAACAATATGAGCAATGAGCGCCAGCGACGCGGGAAAATGACGATCCTGGTCGGAAACTCTGGCGATCGCAGTAATGAGCATATTGCCGCGCTGCGTGCTGTCCATCAGCAGTTCGGCGACACGGTGAACGTGATTGTGCCAATGGGTTACCCGGCAAATAATGCAGGCTATATTGAAGAAGTGCGCCAGGCGGGTCTGGCGTTATTTAGCGCCGATAACCTGCAAATTCTCAGTGAAAAGCTGGAGTTTGATGCCTATCTGGCGCTACTGCGTCAGTGCGATCTGGGTTACTTTATTTTTGCCCGTCAGCAGGGGATTGGTACATTGTGTCTGCTGATTCAGGCGGGGATCCCGTGCGTGCTCAATCGTGAAAACCCATTCTGGCAGGATATGGCAGAGCAAAACATCCCGGTTCTGTTTACGACAGATGTACTCAATGAAGGTATCGTACGCGAGGCGCAGCGCCAACTGGCATCGGTTGATAAAAGTGCAATTACTTTCTTTAGCCCGAATTATCTGCAACCGTGGCATAACGCGCTGCGCATTGCCTCAGGAGAAACCGTATGAGTCTGATGCAATTCAGCGGTCTGCTGGTGGTGTGGCTGCTCTCGACTTTGTTTATCGCCACGCTGACCTGGTTTGAATTCCGACGCGTGCGGTTTAACTTCAATGTCTTCTTCTCATTGCTGTTCTTATTGACGTTTTTCTTTGGTTTTCCGTTGACCAGCGTGCTGGTATTTCGCTTTGATGTGGCGGTGGCCCCGCCGGAAATTTTGCTGCAGGCGTTGCTGTCCGCTGCCTGCTTCTACGCAGTGTACTATGTGACCTATAAAACACGCCTGCGGAAACGGAGCCCGGAGAGAACGCGCAAACCGCTGTTTACCATCAATCGCGTTGAAGCACATTTGACCTGGATTATCCTGATGGCGATTGCGCTGGTGAGCGTGGGCATTTTCTTTATGCACAACGGTTTCCTGCTGTTCAGGTTGCAATCCTATAGCCAGATTTTCTCCAGTGAAGTCTCCGGGGTGGCTCTGAAACGCTTCTTCTACTTCTTCATTCCGGCGATGCTGGTGGTCTACTTCCTGCGTCAGGACAGCAAAGCGTGGTTGTTCTTCCTGGTGAGTACCGTTGCATTTGGGTTGCTGACGTACATGATTGTTGGCGGAACCCGCGCCAATATTATTATCGCGTTTGCCATTTTCCTGTTTATCGGCATTATTCGCGGCTGGATTTCGCTGTGGATGCTGGCCGCGGCGGGCGTCCTGGGTATTGTCGGGATGTTCTGGCTGGCGCTGAAGCGCTACGGGATGAACGTCAGCGGTGATGAGGCGTTCTATACTTTCCTGTACCTCACGCGCGATACCTTCTCGCCGTGGGAGAATCTGGCGCTATTGCTGCAAAATTACCACAATATTGAGTTTCAGGGACTGGCACCGATTGTTCGTGACTTCTACGTCTTTATCCCTTCCTGGCTGTGGCCGGGACGACCTGGCATTGTTCTCAACTCAGCGAACTACTTTACCTGGGAAGTGTTGAATAACCACTCGGGGCTGGCGATTTCGCCGACGTTAATTGGTTCGCTGGTGGTGATGGGCGGGGCGCTGTTTATACCGTTAGGCGCGATTGTCGTCGGCCTAATTATTAAATGGTTCGACTGGTTGTATGAATTAGGCAACCGGGAAACTAATCGCTATAAGTCGGCGATTTTGCACAGTTTCTGTTTCGGTGCCATTTTTAATATGATCGTTTTGGCACGTGAAGGGTTAGATTCGTTTGTCTCGCGAGTGGTTTTTTTCCTCGTGATTTTCGGCGTCTGTCTGTTGGTGGCAAAATTGTTGTACTGGCTGTTTGATAGTGCGGGACTCATCCATAAACGAATAAAGTCGGTGCCCCGGACACAGGTTGAAGGATCGTAATGACAGATAACACAACTGCGCCGCTGTATTCACTGCGCGGATTAGAACTGATTGGCTGGCGCGATATGCAACATGCGCTGAATTACCTGTTTGCCGGGGGACGTCTCAGGCAGGGGACGCTGGTAGCAATTAACGCTGAAAAAATGCTGACAGCGGAGGATAACCCAGAGGTTCGGACGTTGATCGAGGCCGCTGAGTTTAAATATGCGGATGGGATCAGCGTGGTGCGTTCCGTGTGTAAAAAATTCCCGCAGGCGCAGGTATCACGTGTGGCGGGGGCCGATCTCTGGGAAGCGCTGATGGCTCGCGCCGGGAAGGAAGGAACGCCCGTATTCCTGGTGGGCGGTAAGCCTGATGTTCTGGCACAAACAGAGGCAAAACTGCGCGCACAATGGCACGTCAATATTGTTGGTAGTCAGGACGGCTATTTTACCGCCGATCAGCGTCAGGCGCTGTTTGAGCGTATTCATGCCAGCGGCGCACAACTTGTTACCGTGGCGATGGGTTCGCCGAAACAAGAAATTTTTATGCGCGACTGTCGCCAGGTCCATCCGCATGCGCTGTATATGGGCGTGGGCGGCACCTACGATGTGTTCACCGGGCACGTAAAGCGCGCGCCCAAATTCTGGCAGAGCCTGGGATTGGAGTGGCTGTATCGCTTGCTGCTGCAACCAAGTCGCATCACCCGCCAACTTCGTTTATTACGTTATCTCCGCTGGCACTATACCGGCAATCTCTGACATCACCTCTGCGTTGTTCAGTAGCGCGTTATGCTAAACGCGCTACTTATTCACAACATAATCGCTGCTTTCTCGCACAATCTATTTATTTTTTGAATGCTTTAATTGCCATTTAGGCGATTTTAAGAAACCATTCGCAACAATCATTGCAGTGCCGTGGTGTTTTTGGCGCCAACCGTAAAGTGGTCGGTGCTGAATGGCCTGTTATGGCAAAAAACGATGTACCCATAACGATAACCGGTAATACCGGAAACGATGCAAACACAACAAGAGGATCTATGGCCGAGAACAAACCTGAGCTACAGCGTGGGCTGGAGGCTCGTCACATCGAATTAATTGCCCTTGGGGGCACCATTGGCGTCGGACTGTTTATGGGGGCTGCCAGTACCCTGAAATGGGCGGGACCGTCGGTTCTTCTGGCGTATATCGTCGCTGGGTTGTTCGTCTTCTTCATCATGCGTTCCATGGGGGAGATGTTGTTCCTGGAGCCGGTCACCGGCTCATTCGCCGTTTACGCTCACCGCTACATGAGCCCCTTCTTTGGCTATCTTACCGCATGGTCATACTGGTTTATGTGGATGGCGGTGGGGATCTCGGAGATTACCGCCATTGGGGTGTACGTCCAGTTCTGGTTCCCGGAAATGGCGCAATGGATACCCGCACTGATTGCTGTTGGACTGGTTGCGTTAGCAAACCTGGCAGCAGTTCGCTTGTATGGTGAAATCGAATTCTGGTTTGCCATGATCAAAGTGACCACCATCATTGTGATGATTGTCATTGGCGTAGGGGTTATTTTCTTCGGCTTTGGTAACGGTGGTCAGGCGATCGGCTTTGGCAATTTGACCGAGCATGGCGGTTTCTTCGCGGGGGGCTGGAAAGGGTTCCTGACAGCATTGTGTATTGTTGTTGCTTCCTATCAGGGCGTGGAGCTGATCGGCATCACGGCTGGTGAAGCGAAAAATCCACAGGTCACACTGCGTAGCGCGGTAGGTAAAGTGCTGTGGCGTATCCTGATTTTCTACGTGGGGGCGATTTTTGTTATCGTCACTATCTTCCCGTGGAATGAGATTGGCAGTAACGGCAGCCCGTTCGTTCTCACTTTTGCCAGGATTGGTATTACAGCGGCCGCTGGGATTATCAACTTTGTGGTCCTGACGGCGGCGCTATCTGGCTGTAACAGCGGGATGTACAGCTGTGGCCGTATGCTCTATGCGCTGGCAAAGAATCGCCAACTACCCGCCGCTGTTGGAAAAGTTTCGCGTCATGGCGTACCGGTTGCCGGCGTGGCCATTTCTATCGCCATCCTGCTGATTGGTTCGTGCCTGAACTACATTATTCCCAACCCGCAGCGTGTATTCGTTTATGTTTATAGCGCCAGCGTACTGCCGGGGATGGTGCCATGGTTTGTGATCCTGATAAGCCAACTGCGTTTCCGTCAGGCCCATAAGGCGGCGATCGCCAGTCATCCTTTCCGCTCGATTTTGTTCCCGTGGGCGAATTATTTGACGATGGCGTTCCTGATTTGCGTATTAATCGGCATGTACTTTAATGAAGATACCCGAATGTCGCTGTTTGTTGGCATTGGCTTCTTACTGGCGGTGACGCTCATTTATAAGGTTTTTGGCCTGAATCGTCATGGCACAGCCCAAAAATTGCAGGAATAAGCGACAAAACGCACAAAGCGTGACCAAACGATAATTTATTTTAAAAAAGCACTAGACAGCAGACCGAGACCTCCGTAATATCCAGCCCCGCAACGGCGCTAAGCGCCCGTAGCTCAGCTGGATAGAGCGCTGCCCTCCGGAGGCAGAGGTCTCAGGTTCGAATCCTGTCGGGCGCACCATTTAGTAAGGTGCCGGAGCTGCGGTGGTTTTAATACCGCGTAAAAGATTTGCAGTGGTGGCTATAGCTCAGTTGGTAGAGCCCTGGATTGTGATTCCAGTTGTCGTGGGTTCGAATCCCATTAGCCACCCCATTAATTTAAAGTTGTGAAATGCGAAGGTGGCGGAATTGGTAGACGCGCTAGCTTCAGGTGTTAGTGTCCTTAGGATGTGGGGGTTCGAGTCCCCCCCCTCGCACCACGACTTAAAGAATTGAACTAAAAATTCAAAAAGCAGTAAAACGGCGAGTAGCGCAGCTTGGTAGCGCAACTGGTTTGGGACCAGTGGGTCGGAGGTTCGAATCCTCTCTCGCCGACCAATTTTGAACCCCGCTTCGGCGGGGTTTTTTGTTTTCTGTTCTTCGCTTTTGTACCTCTTCTCCCCCAAATGTCATGAAGTCCTAAAAAGCCGCAATCCCTGGTTTTTACAGTGCAATCACCGCATACGCTGTGTAATAATATGCGTGTAGATGCTCATTCCATCTCTTATGTTCGCCATCAGGCCTCATAAACTCAGGAATGATGCAGAGCCGTTTACGGTGCTTATCGTCCACTGACAGATGTCGCTTTAGCTTCATCAAACACCATGGACATAACGTTGAGTGAAGCACCCATTTATGTTGTCATACAGACCTGTTTAACGCCTGCTCCTTACCGAGCGGGCGTTTTTTTATGCATAAACAAAATCCTTCGAGCTGCTTCTCGAATGATTTTGCGTATACGATTGAAAAATATGTAGGCCCGGTAAGCGAAAGCGTCACCGGGCATTCAGGAGTTACTGCGGGGGATTGTTGTTCTGCAGTGTCAACATCAGGCCATCACGGCGCAGGGTGGCGGCTTCTTCCGGCTGATGCAGCCTGTCCAGTGCGTCGGCAAGCCAGGCGTAGTCGTATGCATCCGGGCGTTGTTTAAGCGCGGCACGGAAGGCGAGCGTAGCTTCCTGCCATTCACCGTGCTTCATCAATGACTGACCAAGCGTACTCCACAGCAGTGGGCGGTCGCCCACCACTTTAATTTGCTGGCGCAGTACTTTTTCTATCTGTTCCGGGTTGTTGGTTTTCAGACGTGGGATCGGCAGCACCAGGCGGTCGTCATACTGACGTTTCAGACCATCGATGATGATTTGCTGTGCCGTATCGTGATCGTCACACTCAATCAGATGTTCTGCCATCGCCACCTGCAGGGCAACCTGATGACGAGTCTTACGGCTCTGGTTTTTCCACCATGCGCGTAATCCCTCGCTGCCCTGATCGGCGCGAACCTGATCCATCAGACCCACCCATGCCTGCTGTTCCAGCATCGCACGGTGTTCTTCATCACCCACATGCGCTTTCGCCATTGATGGAATGATATCCAGCAAAGAACTCCATGCGCCGGTGCGAATATAAGCCTGTTCAGCCAGGCGCAAGACTTCCGGATGACGTGGCGTCACTTCCAGCAGTTTGTCTACGCTGTGGCGTGCGGCATGGTTTTCATTACGCGCCAGCTGCAAACGAACACGGGCGATTTCGACTGGGATCGTATCATTTCCGGCGAGTTCGGCTGCGCGTTCAAGGTGTTGATTAGCGCGAGCTTCATCACCACGCTGCTGAGCCGCTTCTGCCGCCAACAGGTAATTCACCACCGGCTGTTCTGCGTGATCGGCATTTTTTGACATCAGCTTTTCAACCTGCTGATAGTCGCCTTCTGCCAGTTTAAGCAGCGCCTGCTCGGTCTGTTTACGCGCACGACGGCGTTTACGCCCCACGAACCAGCCGCGGGTATGCGCACCAGTACGGAATATACGGCGCAGCAGCCACTCAATCGCAAAAAGAATGACCATCGCGACGATCAGAATGATCACCAGACCCGTCACGCTGGTTTCGATGTTGTAGTTATCCGTCTGGATCAGCACGTAGCCCTGATGACCGGCTATCATCGGACCGACGACGATCCCGGCGATCAACAGCACAAAGAGCAACAATACTTTTAGCATCATTATTCTCCTTGCGGCGCGGCTGCCGGAGCATCTGCCTGAGGTGCTGGTGCAGGTGCGGCTTCAGCCGGTGATGTGGATGGCTGGGCCAGCAAATTACGCACGCGAGTCTGCATTAGCTTCTCAAGAATAACCTGGCTCTGAAGTGTTTCCGGTACGTCCATGCTGATGCTTTGCTGGCTCAGTTGATCGACCTCTTCAAGGAACGCTTTTGTCGCCGCATCGTCAGTGTCGTAATAGGCGCGAACCCACGTGGAGACATTTTCCAGCGCCTGGCGGTACCGCCACTAGCAGGCGTGAACGGATGTTCTCACGTAAGTAAACATCCTGGTTTGGCGCCAGTAGCGGGACGGCGGTTTCATCACGACGGCGAATGGTGATAAAACTGTCCATAAAGTTCTGCCAGCTTTTTTGCAGATTGACGCGCCATTCGCTAATGGAACTGGAAAGCTCGCTGCTGTCAGAATCCATCGGTGAATCATCGGTATCGTTATCAGCCAGACGCAGGTTATCAATTTGGTTAGCGAGCTGGTTTACCTTGAGGATAATGCCATCATAGTCGACCTGAGTTACCGCAGAGAGGCTGGCGATATCGTCGGTAATCGCGCGACGAGCGGCAATTAAACTGGGGTCATTCATGTCAGCCAGGCTGGCGTCGGCGCTTTTCAGCAACGCTGCGGCGGTGGTAACGTCCTGATCGCTCCATAATTTACGCCCCGCCAGTTTCACCAGAAAATCGGCCTGCGCCAGTAGCCATGTTTTGGCATCGCTTCCGGAGATAGTGGCGATTTTTTGCTGAACCTCATCAAGCTGTTTGGCCAGCGCAGTCTGCTGGCGATTGGCTTCATCCAGCTGTGTTGCCTGCTGCTTAATAATGCCTTCCAGCTCGGTCTTTTGGGTTTCTTGCGCTTTTTGCAGCGCCATGAGCTGGTTTGCCAGCGCATCACTGGTTGCTGTCTGCGTAGTGGCCTGCTGTTTTCCCCAGCCATACAGCCCCACACCTGCCGCCAGCGCAATAGCAATCGCCACCGCGCTCAGAATCAGCGCCGTGCTGTTCTTACTCTTTTTTTCAGTATTGACTGGCTGTGATGTGGTTTCCACGGCCTCCCTGGTCTCTTCAACCACGGCGGAGGTTTTTTCTTGTTCCGTCATTATGGCATCCCATTATGAGAGTTATTGTAATGCGCGTAGCAGCGCATCGTTGTCAGCGTTATCAGCGACCTTAATATCTTGCCAGCCCAGTTCCCGGGCGAGGTGCGCCAGACGCTCACTGACGACCAGCAGCCGACAGCGTAGTAACCAGTGCTCACGATACCATTGCGGAATGAGCGACCAGAGCTGTTGTAGCATCTCTCCGCTGGTGACAACCAGCGTGGTCACGCCGCGAGATTGCCAGCGCATCGCTTCCTCTGCGCCATCGTAATGTTTTGCACTGCGTTGATAACATTCACAAAAATCGACATCAGCTCCGCGTGCTGTCAGGGTTTCACCTATTAGCTCGCGGCCACCGTTGCCGCGTAATATCAGTGCGCGTTTTCCCGCAATATTTTGTAATTCAGGTAATTGTAGCAAGACTTCGCTGATTTCCCGATCCAGAGGGTAGTGAATATTGCATCCGCTCACGGTGTGTAACGCCAGCGCCGTTGTACGGCCGATGGCAAAATAGTGCGGGAGAGTGGACCAACTTACCCCTTGCCGCTGAAGCTCGGCATCGGCAAAGGTGACGGCGTGCTGCGAGAGTGCGAAGACCAGATCGTTTTCGGTGAGCGCCGAAAGACGGGGGGCAAGCGTTGGCAGTTCCCGGCCCGGCGCGAACTCAATAAGCGGAAAGCTCCAGGCCACCTGCCCCAGTGTGCGCAGACGGCTCACTAACTCTTCCCCAGCGGGAGACGGGCGGGTGACCAGAATACTCATGCGGGGGCATCTCCGTTATAAACTTCAGCCAGAATGGCGCGAGCACCGTTTTCCAGCAGTTCTTCTGCCAGAGATATACCCATTTTTTCCGCATCCTGCGCGGCGCCGCGACGTTCTCCGCATACCATCTGCGAACCGTCAGGCGCGCCAACCAGCGCTCGTAGCCAAATCTCACCGTTGATGAGTTCGGCATAACTGCCGATGGGCACCTGACATCCCCCTTCCAGGCGGGTGTTCATGGCACGTTCGGCTTTGACGCGTAGCGCAGTTTCTTCATGGTTGAGCGGCGCTAACAGCGCCTGAGTGCGCATGTCATCCAGTCGACATTCTATGCCAACTGCGCCTTGTCCGACCGCAGGCAGGGAGACTTCTGGCGGCAGAGCAGTACGGATTCGCGACTCCAGTCCTAAGCGTTTTAATCCGGCGACCGCCAGAATAATCGCGTCGTAGTCGCCGTTATCCAGTTTGCTCAGGCGAGTGCCTACGTTGCCGCGCAACGAACGGATGATGAGGTCCGGACGACGCTTCGCCAACTGGCACTGGCGACGTAAGCTGGACGTTCCAACGATGCTACCTGCCGGGAGTTCATCCAGCGTGTTGTACTTATTGGAGACAAAAGCATCACGCGGATCTTCACGCTCGCAAATGGTGACCAGTCCAAGACCGTCAGGGAATTCAACCGGCACATCCTTCATGGAGTGCACGGCGATATCGGCGCGTTTTTCCAGTAGTGCGACTTCCAGCTCTTTAACAAACAAACCTTTACCCCCGACTTTTGCCAGTGGGGTATCCAGAATCACGTCGCCACGGGTCACCATGGGAACCAGTTCCACGATCAGACCGGGGTGGTTTGCCATTAAGGCGTCTTTGACATAATGTGCCTGCCAGAGCGCAAGGGGGCTTTGGCGTGTGGCAATTCTCAAAACATTGTCTAACATGCTTGTTACCGTCATTATCAATCATTGACCATCCTAACATCCTTATCAAAGGGATGTCAGCGTTACGCTCAAACGTAAGTGAGAGGAAAAGGCGCTGCATCATCACTGGCAGTGATTAATGACGAGAAACCTCCCGACCGTATGAAGGAATTTACACGTAACGAACGGTGCTACACTTGTAAGTAGCGCATCTTTCTTTACGGTCAATGAGCAAGGTGTTAAATTGATCACGTTTTAGACCATTTTTTCATCTGTAACTAATAAAAGTGCAGGTGAAAAAGGTAACGGTTATTTTTGACATACGGTTTATCCGGATTGATAACGAGGGTGGTGAGCGTTTGCGCCGCCGCTATCGACACCATGACGGATGCAACATCAGGCGATACGTCTTGTACCTCTATATTGAGACTCTGAAACAGAGACTGGATGCCATAAATCAACTGCGTGTGGATCGCGCGCTTGCTGCCATGGGACCTGCCTTCCAGCAGGTATACAGTCTGCTGCCGACATTATTGCACTACCACCACCCACTGATGCCGGGTTACCTCGATGGTAACGTTCCCAAAGGCATATGCTTTTACACGCCTGATGAAACCCAACGCCACTACCTGAATGAGCTGGAACTGTACCGCGGTATGTCGCCGCAGGATCCCCCAAAGGGCGAACTGCCGATCACCGGCGTTTACTCGATGGGCAGTACCTCTTCGGTAGGGCAGAGCTGTTCGTCTGACCTTGATATCTGGGTCTGCCATCAATCCTGGCTGGATAGCGAAGAGCGCCAGTTGCTGCAGCGTAAATGTAGCCTGCTGGAAAGTTGGGCCGCGTCGCTGGGCGTGGAAGTCAGTTTCTTCCTGATTGACGAAAACCGTTTCCGTCACAATGAAAGCGGCAGTCTGGGTGGTGAGGACTGTGGCTCGACGCAGCATATTCTGCTGCTTGATGAATTCTATCGCACCGCTGTGCGCCTCGCGGGTAAACGTATTCTGTGGAATATGGTGCCGGGCGACGAAGAAGAGCATTACGACGATTACGTCATGACGCTCTACGCACAAGGGGTGCTAACGCCAAACGAATGGTTGGATCTCGGCGGGCTCAGTTCGCTCTCTGCCGAAGAGTATTTTGGCGCCAGCCTCTGGCAGTTGTACAAGAGTATCGACTCCCCGTACAAAGCGGTGCTGAAAACGCTGCTGCTGGAAGCCTATTCCTGGGAATACCCCAATCCACGCCTGTTGGCGAAAGACATTAAACAGCGCCTGCACGACGGCGAGATTGTCTCTTTTGGTCTCGACCCATACTGCATGATGCTGGAGCGCGTGACCGAATACCTCACGGCGATCGAAGACCCGACGCGTCTGGATTTAGTGCGTCGATGTTTCTACTTAAAAGTCTGTGAGAAACTGAGCCGTGAACGCGCCTGCGTGGGCTGGCGTCGTGAAGTATTAAGTCAGTTAGTGACAGAGTGGGGTTGGGATGAAGCCCGTCTGACCATGCTGGATAATCGCGCTAACTGGAAAATTGACCAGGTACGCGAAGCGCACAACGAACTGCTCGACGCAATGATGCAGAGCTATCGTAATTTGATCCGCTTTGCGCGCCGTAACAATCTTAGCGTCAGCGCCAGTCCGCAGGATATTGGCGTGCTGACCCGTAAGCTGTATGCCGCATTTGAAGCCTTGCCCGGCAAAGTGACGCTGGTGAACCCGCAGATCTCACCGGATCTCTCAGAACCCAATCTGACCTTTATCCACGTGCCGCCAGGTCGCGCTAACCGTTCGGGTTGGTATCTCTACAACCGCGCGCCTAACATGGATTCGATCATCAGCCATCAGCCGCTGGAATATAACCGCTACCTCAATAAGCTGGTAGCGTGGGCGTGGTTTAACGGTCTGCTGACCTCGCGTACGCATTTGTTTATTAAGGGTAACGGTATTGTCGACTTGCCGAAGCTGCAGGAGATGGTCGCTGATGTGTCGCACCACTTCCCGCTGCGACTGCCTGCGCCAACGCCGAAAGCGCTCTATAGCCCGTGCGAAATTCGCCACCTGGCGATTATCGTTAACCTCGAATATGACCCGACGGCGGCGTTTCGCAATCAGGTGGTGCATTTTGATTTCCGTAAGCTGGATGTCTTCAGCTTTGGCGAAGAGCAAAATTGTCTGGTGGGTAGCGTAGACCTGCTGTATCGCAACTCGTGGAATGAAGTGCGAACCCTGCACTTCAACGGCGAGCAGGCGATGATTGAAGCGTTAAAAACGATTCTGGGCAAAATGCATCAGGATGCCGCACCGCCGGATAGCGTCGAGGTCTTCTGCTATAGCCAGCATCTGCGCGGTTTAATTCGTACTCGCGTACAGCAACTGGTGTCTGAGTGCATCGAATTACGCCTGTCCAGTACGCGCCAGGAAACCGGACGCTTTAAAGCACTGCGTGTTTCCGGCCAGACATGGGGACTGTTCTTCGAACGTCTGAACGTCTCGGTACAGAAGCTGGAAAACGCGATTGAATTCTATGGCGCGATTTCACATAACAAACTGCACGGGCTTTCCGTCCAGGTTGAAACCAACCATGTGAAACTCCCGTCGGTGGTGGACGGATTTGCCAGTGAAGGGATCATTCAGTTCTTTTTCGAAGAAACGGGTGATGAGCAGGGCTTTAACATCTACATTCTGGACGAGAGTAACCGGGTCGAGGTGTATCACCACTGCGAAGGTAGCAAAGAGGAACTGGTACGCGACGTCAGCCGTTTCTATTCATCGTCGCACGATCGGTTCACTTACGGCTCCAGTTTTATCAACTTTAACCTGCCGCAGTTTTATCAGATTGTGAAAACTGACGGGCGCGCGCAGGTGATCCCGTTCCGCACCCAGCCGATTAGTCCAGTCCCGCAAACCAGTCAGGATAACGACACGCCGCTGTTGCAGCAGTATTTTTCGTGAACATGATGCCGGATGCCGGTGTAAACACCTTATCCGGCAATCACACTTAGCGGAAGCTCACCTCTTCACCTGCCTGCTGCGTTGCCGCCTGTTCCAGCAGATCCCAGAACGTTTCGCCGCTGCGATCGCAGATCCACTCGTCGCCTTTCAGATCAAAGTGGTAGCCGCCCTGTTTGGTCGCCAGCCACACCTGGTGCAGCGGCTCCTGACGGTTAATGATAATTTTACTGCCGTTTTCGAAGCTGATGGTCAGCACGCCGCCGTTGATTTCACAATCGATATCGCTGTCGCCGTCCCAGTCGTCCAGGCGTTCTTCAATGGTCATCCACAGGGTGTCGGCAAGGCGATGAAATTCACTGTCGTTCATTTTTTTATCCTGTTTTTCGTGATGGTCGCAGTATAACGCGGAATAAATCACGTTGCAGTTTTTAGCCAAACTCTTGCTTTTACGCCTTCTCCTGCGATGATAGAAAACAGAAAGCATGAACTTACAGGCAATCCATAATGAAAAACGTGTTTCAGGCACTCGCTGTACTTTTTACACTGTTCAGCCTGACGGGCTGTGGTCTGAAGGGACCTCTCTATTTCCCGCCAGCAGACAAAAACGCGCCGCCTCCGACGAAGAGCATTCAGTCACCAGCACAATCTACGACGCCAGATAAAAACGATCGTGGAATCAGTGATGGACCTTCTCAGGTGAATTACTGACGGTAAGTTTCTGTACCCGCGTGAACGGAGTAAACAATGCAATTCTCTAAAATGCATGGCCTTGGCAACGATTTTATGGTCGTCGACGCGGTAACGCAGAATGTCTTTTTCTCACCCGAGCTGATCCGCCGCCTGGCCGACAGACATCTCGGCGTTGGATTTGATCAACTGCTGGTGGTTGAGCCTCCATACGATCCGGAGCTGGATTTCCACTACCGTATTTTTAATGCCGACGGCAGTGAAGTGTCACAGTGTGGCAATGGCGCCCGCTGTTTTGCCCGCTTTGTTCGCCTGAAAGGGCTGACCAATAAGCGCGATATTCGCGTCAGTACCGCGAATGGCCGGATGGTATTAAGCGTAACGGATGATGAGCTGGTGCGGGTCAACATGGGTGAACCCAACTTTGAACCCTCGCAGGTCCCTTTTCGTGCCAATAAAGCAGAGAAGACCTATATTATGCGAGTGGCCGAGCAGACAGTATTGTGCGGCGTGGTTTCAATGGGGAATCCGCACTGCGTGATTCAGGTTGATGATGTTGATACGGCCACGGTAGAAACACTGGGACCGGTTCTGGAAAGTCACGAGCGCTTCCCTGAACGCGCCAATATCGGCTTCATGCAAGTGGTCAAGCGTGAGCATATTCGACTGCGTGTTTATGAGCGCGGGGCGGGTGAAACGCAGGCCTGCGGCAGCGGGGCGTGCGCCGCTGTTGCGGTTGGTATTCAGCAGGGTCTGCTGGCAGATGAAGTGAGGGTGGAATTACCGGGCGGTCGACTTGATATCGCCTGGAAAGGTCCGGGTCATCCGTTATATATGACTGGCCCGGCGGCACATGTCTACGACGGATTTATTCACTTATGAAGCAACCAGGGGAAGAACTACAGGAAACGCTCATGGAACTGGACGACCGGGCGGTCGTCGATTATCTGCAACGTAATCCTGAGTTTTTTATCCGTAATGCTCAAGCGGTTGAAGCGATGCGCGTCCCGCACCCGGTGCGGGGCACGGTCTCTTTAGTTGAATGGCATATGGCTCGGGCACGCAATCATATCAACGTGCTGGAAGAGAACATGGCGCTGTTGATGGAACAAGCGAATGCCAACGAAAGCCTGTTCTATCGACTGTTAAATCTGCAAGGACGACTGGTGTCCGCGAACAGTCTCGACGACATGCTGATGCGATTTCATCGCTGGGCGCGTGAGTTAGGGCTGGCGGGAGCGACGATTCGTTTGTTCCCGGATCGCTGGCGACTTGGCGCGCCCTCAAAATTCACCCATCTGGCATTAAGCCGTCAGGCTTTTGAACCGTTGCGTATCCAGCGTTTGGGTCAGTCGCAGCACTATCTTGGGCCGCTTAATGGTCCGGAATTGCTGGTGATGATGCCGGAGGCGAAAGCCATAGGCTCAGTCGCGATGTCGATGCTCGGGCAGGATGGATCCCTTGGCGTGATGCTGTTTAGCAGTCGTGATGTTAATCATTACCAGCAGGGGCAAGGCACGCAATTGCTGCAGGAAATCTCGCTGATGTTGCCGGAGCTGCTGGAGCGCTGGATTGAACGCGTATGACCGATTCACCCCTTTCTCAGGATGTGGCGCGCTTTTTGCGCTATCTGGGCGTTGAGCGCCAGCTTAGCCCGATCACATTGCTTAATTATCAGCGTCAGCTTGATGCCATCATCGCGTTAGCCGGTGAAACCGGTCTGCAAAGCTGGCAGCAGTGTGATGCGCTCATGGTTCGTAGTTTTGCCGTGCGCAGCCGCCGTAAAGGGCTGGGACCGGCGAGTCTGGCTTTGCGCCTGTCTGCACTGCGCAGTTTCTTCGACTGGATGGTCAGTCAGGGCGAGCTGAACGCCAATCCGGCAAAAAGCGTTTCCGCACCCAAAGCGCCGCGCCATTTACCCAAAAATATCGACGTCGACGACGTTAATCGCCTGCTGGATATCGATCTCAACGATCCCCTCGCCGTGCGCGACCGTGCGATGCTGGAAGTGATGTACGGTGCCGGGCTGCGTTTATCTGAACTGGTTGGGCTGGATATTAAACATCTCGATCTCGACACCGGCGAAGTGTGGGTGATGGGCAAGGGCAGTAAAGAGCGCCGCCTGCCGATTGGCCGCAATGCGGTGGCGTGGATTGAGCACTGGCTGGATCTGCGCGGACTCTTTGGTTGCGATGACGATGCGCTATTTGTGTCAAAACTGGGCAAACGCATCTCTGCGCGGAACGTGCAGAAACGCTTTGCTGAATGGGGTATCAAGCAGGGGCTGAACAGCCACGTACATCCCCACAAACTACGCCACTCCTTTGCGACGCATATGCTGGAGTCGAGCGGCGATCTGCGCGGAGTGCAGGAGTTATTGGGTCATGCCAATCTCTCCACAACCCAAATCTATACCCATCTTGATTTTCAACACCTGGCTTCAGTGTACGATGCGGCGCATCCGCGCGCCAAACGGGGGAAATAATGCGTTTTTACCGGCCTTTGGGGCGCATTTCTGCGCTCACCTTTGACCTTGATGACACCCTTTACGATAACCGTCCCGTTATCACACGCACCGAGCAGGAAGCGCTCGCGTTTGTACAGAATTACCATCCGGCGTTGAATTCGCTGCAAAATAGCGACCTCCAGCGCTTGCGTCAGGCCGTTCGCGACGCCGATCCGGAAATCTACCACGATGTTACCCAATGGCGTCACCGTGCCGTAGAGCGCGCTATGCTGGAGGCGGGTTTGTCGGCGGCAGAAGCCAGAATGGGGGCGAATGCGGCAATGATGAATTTTGCCAAATGGCGTAGCCGCATTGAAGTCCCGCAGACGACGCATGACACGCTGAAGGCGCTGGCCCGCAAATGGCCGCTGGTGGCGATCACCAACGGTAACGCGCAGCCGGAACTGTTTGGCCTGGGTGATTACTTTGAGTTTGTGCTGCGCGCCGGTCCCGACGGACGATCAAAACCGTTCAGCGACATGTACACGCTGGCGGCGGAAAAACTGAACATGCCTGTGGGTGAGATCCTGCATGTGGGTGATGACCTGACGACAGACGTCGCGGGCGCCATCCGTTGTGGTATGCAGGCCTGCTGGATCAAACCGGAAAATGCCGACCTGATGCACACCGCAGACAGTCGTTTGCTGCCGCATATCGAAATTTCACAGTTGGCATCTCTGACCTCGCTGATATAATCACCAACAACTCTGTATAAATTCCCAGGGGCCCATACACGTCGCACTTCAAGTTGCAGATGCGTTGGCTGCACTCGTTCACCCCCGTCACGTACTGAAGTACGCTCCGGGGGATGAACTCCCTTGCCGCCTTCCTGCAACTCGAATTGCTTAGTGTATTACTGGCCCTGTTGATTCCGGCGGTGCCAATGGACGTTTCTTACCTGCTCGATAGCCTCAATGACGAACAGCGCCAGGCTGTGGCCGCGCCACGCAGCAACATGTTGGTTCTGGCAGGCGCGGGGAGTGGTAAAACGCGCGTGCTTGTGCACCGTATCGCCTGGTTACTGACGGTAGAGAACAACTCGCCGTACTCGATTATGGCGGTAACCTTTACCAACAAAGCGGCGGCGGAAATGCGCCACCGTATTGGTCAGATCATGGGAACCAGCCAGGGCGGTATGTGGGTGGGTACGTTCCACGGTCTGGCGCACCGTCTGCTGCGCGCGCACCATATGGATGCCAACCTGCCGCAGGATTTCCAGATCCTCGACAGCGAAGACCAGTTGCGTCTGCTCAAGCGCCTGATCAAGGCGATGAACCTGGATGAGAAGCAGTGGCCGCCGCGTCAGGCGATGTGGTTTATCAATAGCCAGAAAGACGAAGGGCTGCGTCCGCACCACCTGCAAAGCTACGGTAACCCGGTTGAACAAACCTGGCAGAAGGTTTATCAAGCCTATCAGGAAGCGTGTGATCGCGCCGGGTTGGTGGATTTCGCCGAGCTGCTGCTGCGCGCCCATGAACTGTGGCTCAACAAACCGCATATCCTGCAGCACTATCGCGAACGCTTTACCAATATCCTGGTGGACGAATTCCAGGATACCAACAACATTCAATACGCCTGGATCCGCCTGCTGGCGGGCGATACCGGTAAAGTGATGATCGTGGGTGATGACGACCAGTCGATCTACGGCTGGCGCGGGGCGCAGGTGGAAAACATCCAGCGCTTCCTCACCGATTTCCCGGGCGCAGAAACTATTCGCCTGGAGCAGAATTACCGCTCGACCAACAATATCCTCAGCGCAGCTAACGCCCTGATTGAGAACAACAACGGACGTCTGGGTAAAAAGCTGTGGACCGACGGCGTCGACGGTGAACCGATCTCGCTGTACTGCGCGTTCAACGAGCTCGATGAAGCGCGCTTTGTCGTTAACCGCAT
The DNA here is from genome assembly GCF_005280975.1 of Citrobacter sp. wls716. Taxonomy (NCBI): domain Bacteria; kingdom Pseudomonadati; phylum Pseudomonadota; class Gammaproteobacteria; order Enterobacterales; family Enterobacteriaceae; genus Citrobacter; species Citrobacter sp. wls716. The sequence goes on along the minus strand of NZ_SZWX01000052.1, from coordinate 36,548 downwards.
CAAGACCTGGCAGGACAACGGCGGTGCGCTGGAGCAATGCGCTATTCTTTATCGCAGCAACGCCCAGTCGCGCGTACTGGAAGAGGCGTTGTTACAGGCCAGCATGCCGTATCGGATTTATGGCGGGATGCGCTTCTTCGAACGCCAGGAAATCAAAGATGCGCTCTCTTACCTGCGCCTGATCGCTAATCGTAATGATGACGCGGCGTTTGAGCGCGTAGTAAATACGCCGACGCGCGGGATTGGCGATCGTACTTTAGATGTCGTGCGTCAGACCTCCCGTGACCGCCAGCTAACGTTGTGGCAGGCTTGTCGTGAGCTGTTGCAGGAAAAAGCCCTCGCGGGGCGCGCTGCCAGCGCCTTACAGCGTTTTATGGAGCTGATTGACGCACTGGCCCAGGAGACCGCCGATATGCCGCTGCACGTGCAAACTGACCGGGTGATTAAAGACTCCGGGCTGCGCATGATGTACGAGCAGGAAAAAGGTGAGAAGGGCCAGACGCGTATCGAAAACTTAGACGAACTGGTGACGGCAACGCGCCAGTTCAGCTACAACGAAGAAGACGAAGACTTAATGCCGCTGCAGGCGTTCCTGTCTCACGCCGCGCTGGAAGCGGGCGAAGGGCAGGCGGATACCTGGCAGGATGCGGTTCAGCTGATGACCCTGCACTCGGCGAAAGGTCTGGAGTTCCCGCAGGTGTTTATCGTCGGCATGGAAGAAGGCATGTTCCCCAGCCAGATGTCGCTGGACGAAGGCGGACGTCTCGAAGAGGAACGCCGCCTGGCCTACGTCGGCGTAACCCGCGCGATGCAAAAGCTGACGCTGACCTACGCCGAAACGCGTCGTCTGTACGGCAAAGAGGTTTACCATCGCCCGTCGCGCTTTATTGGTGAACTACCGGAAGCGTGTGTTGAAGAGGTACGTCTGCGCGCCACGGTCAGCCGTCCGGTGAGCCATCAGCGGATGGGCACGCCAATGGCGGAAAACGATACCGGCTACAAGCTTGGCCAGCGCGTACGCCATGCCAAGTTTGGCGAGGGCACCATTGTCAATCTGGAAGGCAGCGGCGAGCACAGTCGTTTGCAGGTCGCGTTCCAGGGGCAGGGAATTAAATGGCTGGTGGCGGCCTATGCCCGACTGGAAACGGTATAACTTTCAGAAAAATATCATTATTTTGTAACGATCTGCTAGCCTTACTGATGAGCAGGTAATTTATCCAGGCTAGCGTTTCGTTGCGTGTTGACGTCAAAATTTTGCTGGCGTAACATGCGCGCACGATTACGCTAAGAGGACATTCGCCTTGGACACACCCAGTAGATACTGGCTCATTATCCTGTCATCCAGGATCAACTCCTAAGGCTATCCCTTTTTGCTGATAGCCTTCGCGGTTGTCAGCGACCTTCTGTTTTTTCCCGTCGCGCTGAGTCAGGCTGTTTAATGGTCTGAAACCCAATTTGTTTCTGTGTGCCCTCCGAACTGTCCGATAATTTTTTGCATTGGGAGTCCCGGTCATGCTGAGCGCATTTCAACTGGAAAACAATCGTTTAACTCGCCTTGAGGCAGACGAGATCGAGCACCTGGCCAGTTCGGTTTGGGTCGATTTAGTCGAGCCGGATGACGAAGAACGAAACCGTGTGCAAAAGGACTTGGGCCAGAATCTGGCTACGCGCCCTGAACTGGAAGACATCGAAGCATCCGCGCGTTTTTTTGAAGACGAAGACGGTCTGCACATTCACTCCTTCTTCTTTTATGAAGACGCCGACGATCACGCGGGTAACTCAACCGTCGCATTTACTATTCGCGAAGGTCGCCTGTTTACTCTGCGTGAGCGCGAATTGCCGGCCTTTCGCCTGTACCGCATGCGTGCGCGTAACCAGGCGATGGTGGATGGCAACGCCTACGAGCTGTTGCTCGACCTGTTCGAAACCAAAATTGAACAGCTGGCGGATGAGATCGAAAACATTTACAGCGACCTGGAAAAACTCAGCCGTGTGATCATGGAAGGGCGTCAGGGCGATGAATATGACGAAGCGCTGTCGACGCTGGCGGAACTGGAAGATATCGGCTGGAAGGTACGCTTGTGTCTGATGGATACCCAGCGCGCACTGAATTTCCTGGTGCGTAAAGCGCGGTTGCCGGGCAGTCAGCTGGAGCAGGCGCGTGAGATCCTGCGCGATATCGAATCTCTGCTGCCGCACAATGAATCGCTGTTCCAGAAGGTTAACTTCCTGATGCAGGCGGCGATGGGTTTTATCAACATTGAGCAGAACCGCATCATCAAGATCTTCTCGGTGGTTTCTGTGGTATTCCTGCCGCCGACGCTGGTGGCTTCAAGCTACGGGATGAACTTTGAATTCATGCCGGAACTGCACTGGAGCTTCGGTTATCCTGGGGCGATTGTCTTTATGATGCTCGCCGGTCTGGCGCCGTATCTGTACTTTAAGCGCAAGAACTGGCTGTAATAGCGGTGACTTATCCGGCCTACGGCGATGTGCTTTTGTAGGCCGGATAAGCGAAGCGCCATCCGGCAATGCCCTAGCTCCGACGTACCCGTCGTTGCGTATAAATCGCATCCATCACGAAAATCGCCAGCGCGACCCAGATAAACGCAAATGTGACCATTTTATCCGTTCCTGGGACTTCACCGTAGAAGGTGACGGCCAGCAGGAACATCAGCGTAGGTCCGATATACTGGAAGAAACCTAGCGTCGACAGACGCAGGCGGGTTGCCGCGCCGGTAAAGCACAGCAGCGGAATGGTGGTCACGACACCCGCAGCAATCAGCAGCAGATTGAGCGACATCGGGTTTTGCCCCATATGGCTGGTTGGGCTGTCCGCAATACCAAACAGATAGATGGCTGCAACGGGTAAAAGCCACAGGGTTTCGATCAGCATGCCGGTTTGTGCTTCGACCGCAATCTTCTTGCGCACCAGACCATAGAAAGCAAAGCTGAACGCCAGTCCCAGCGCGATGATTGGCAGCGATCCAAAGGTCCACAGCTGTACCAGCACGCCGCAGGCGGCTAATAGTACCGCCAGCCACTGCATGCGACGAAAGCGTTCGCCGAGGAAAAGCATTCCCAGCACAATATTCACCAGTGGGTTAATAAAATAGCCGAGGCTGGCTTCCAGCATATGGTGATTATTGACTGCCCAAATGAACAGCAACCAGTTTCCACCGATGAGCACCGCCGAGAGCGCCAGCAGGAAGATCTTCTTTGGCGTTTGAAGCAGCGTTTTGACACCCGACCACTGGCGGCTGATGCTCATCAGTACCACCATAAAGAAAAATGACCAGATGACGCGGTGCGTCAGGATCTCATCTGCCGGGACATAGTAAATCAGCTTGAAGTAGGCAGGAGCGATACCCCAAATAAAATAAGCAGCAAGAGCGAGTAACACGCCCTGCCGCGTTTGTTTAGCATCCATCGGGAAAACTCATTGCAGAAATGTAACAGCAGTTTACCTTTTTTTGGCTGCTTACCCCACCATATAAGTGGCGGTTGCGCTGGCAATATAAAGCTGTTCTTCGTTATGCAGTTCCACGCGTGCCACGGCGACTTTATTACCCGCCCGCAGCAGGCTGCTGGTGGCGGTAAAGCGATTTCCTCTGCCCGGACGCAGGTAATCAACGCGCAAATCGATGGTGCCCATGCGTGACATCCGCTGACGCAGTTCGTCTTCGCTGATCGTTTCATGGCGAGTTAGCGTACTGCCAACGCACACCAGTCCGGCGGCGACGTCCAGCGCCGAGGCGATCACGCCGCCATGCAAAATGCTTTGCGCCCAGTTGCCGACCATCATCGGTTGGTTATTAAAGGCTAATTGAGCAAATTCTTTCTCATAGCGTTCAAGCTCCAGTCCCAGCGCCCGGTTAAACGGCATATGATAGACAAACATTTCACCCACTAACTTCAGCGCTTCCTCAGCAGTAAGTACGGCAGACATACGATCCCTACATCTCAATGGTTAATGAAATGTTGATATTATGATTATTATTTGTTGTTTTCTACTTTAGGACGGGATGATTAACGAGGAACTCGCTAAGTATGTATACCCGTCATACTTCAAGTTGCATGTGCGTTGGCAGCGTCTGCTCACCCCAGTCACTTACTTTAGTAAGCTCCTGGGGTTTACAGACTTGCCGCCTTCCTGCAATTTGAATTATTTAGGGTATAGAATACTTGTCAGAAAATTATACAATTCATCAATATTTTGGTTCAGGAGAACAGTACTGATGCGGGCGATTCTGGGATGGTTACTACCAGCAGTCATGCTGCCGTTGACCGCGTATGCGCAGGAAGCGACAGTGAAAGAGATTCATGATGCACCAGCAGTGAGAGGCAGTATTATCGCCAATATGCTGCAAGAACACGATAATCCTTTCACGCTGTACCCCTATGACACCAACTATCTCATCTACACCAATACCAGCGACATGAACAAAGAGGCGATCAGCAGCTATAGCTGGTCCGAAAATGCGCGCAAAGATGAGGTTAAATTTCAGCTAAGCCTGGCGTTTCCGCTCTGGCGCGGGATATTAGGCCCGAATTCGGTACTCGGTGGTTCCTATACCCAGAAATCCTGGTGGCAGCTTTCTAACAGTGAAGAGTCTTCACCGTTTCGCGAAACCAACTACGAACCGCAATTGTTCCTCGGTTTCGCCACCGACTATCGCTTTGCCGGTTGGACGCTTCGTGATGTCGAAATGGGTTATAACCATGACTCCAACGGCCGCTCCGATCCCACTTCACGTAGCTGGAACCGTCTTTATACTCGTCTGATGGCTGAAAATGGTAACTGGCTGGTGGAAGTTAAGCCGTGGTACGTCATCGGCAGCACTGACGATAACCCGGATATCACAAAATATATGGGCTACTATCAGCTGAAAATGGGTTATCACCTGGGTGACGCGGTCATCAGTGTGAAAGGCCAGTACAACTGGAATACCGGCTACGGTGGCGCAGAGCTGGGAGCCAGTTACCCCATCACGAAGCATGTGCGTCTATACACTCAGGTCTACAGTGGTTACGGCGAATCGTTGATTGACTATAACTTCAATCAGACCCGTGTTGGTGTGGGCGTGATGCTCAACGATATCTTCTGACAGGTATTGAGAGTATTTTAATCATTGCAGTTTCTCTCTCAGGCGCTGAAAATAGCGCCTGTTTTTATTTCAGGCTAATGGGGTTAATGTGGCGCAGGCGGAAGTGTTGAATCTGGAAATGGGCGCTAAACAGGTTTTGCAGGAAACCTTTGGCTACCAACAGTTTCGCCCTGGTCAGGAAGAAATCATTGATACCGTGCTTTCTGGTCGCGACTGCCTGGTCGTTATGCCGACCGGTGGCGGTAAATCCCTGTGCTATCAGATTCCCGCATTATTGCTCAATGGGCTCACCGTTGTTGTTTCTCCGCTGATTTCTCTGATGAAAGATCAGGTCGATCAGCTGCTGGCCAACGGCGTGGCCGCAGCATGCCTTAACTCCACTCAAAGTCGCGAGCAGCAGCTTGAGGTGATGGCAGGCTGTCGTACAGGACAGATTCGCTTACTGTACATTGCGCCTGAGCGCCTGATGCTGGATAACTTCCTTGAAAACCTGGCGCACTGGAACCCGGTGCTGCTGGCGGTAGATGAAGCGCACTGTATTTCGCAATGGGGACATGATTTCCGCCCGGAATACGCGGCGCTGGGCCAGTTACGTCAGCGTTTCCCAACCCTGCCGTTTGTGGCGCTGACCGCGACTGCGGATGAGACAACCCGGCTGGACATTGTGCGTCTGCTGGGGCTCAACGACCCGTTAATTCAGATCAGCAGCTTTGACCGCCCAAATATTCGCTACATGCTGATGGAGAAGTTTAAGCCGCTCGATCAGCTGATGCGCTACGTGCAAGAGCAGCGCGGTAAGTCTGGCATTATCTACTGTAACAGTCGCGCTAAAGTAGAAGACACCGCCGTGCGTCTGCAAAGCCGGGGCATCAGTGCCGGGGCTTATCATGCCGGGCTGGAAAATACCGTACGCGCTGACGTGCAGGAGAAATTCCAGCGCGACGACCTGCAAATCGTGGTGGCGACCGTGGCGTTCGGTATGGGGATCAACAAACCCAACGTACGCTTCGTGGTGCATTTTGATATTCCGCGCAACATCGAGTCCTATTACCAGGAAACCGGCCGCGCCGGGCGTGACGGCCTGCCTGCGGAAGCAATGCTGTTTTACGATCCGGCTGATATGGCATGGCTACGCCGTTGCCTCGAAGAGAAACCCGCTGGGCAACTGCTGGATATCGAGCGCCATAAGCTCAATGCGATGGGGGCGTTTGCCGAGGCGCAAACCTGTCGTCGCCTGGTGCTGCTGAATTATTTTGGCGAAGGGCGTCAGGAGCCTTGCGGTAACTGCGACATCTGCCTCGAACCGCCAAAACAGTACGACGGACTCATGGATGCGCGCAAAGCGCTGTCGACGATTTACCGTGTTAACCAACGCTTCGGCATGGGGTACGTCGTGGAAGTGCTGCGCGGAGCGAATAATCAGCGTATTCGCGAACTGGCTCATGACAAACTGCCGGTCTATGGCATTGGTCGCGAGCAAAGCCATGAACACTGGGTCAGCGTTATTCGCCAGCTTATTCATCTTGGTCTGGTGACGCAGAATATTGCCCATCACTCGGCATTACAGTTAACCGAAGCCGCGCGTCCGGTACTGCGCGGTGACGTTCCACTACAGCTTGCCGTGCCGCGTATTGTGGCGCTGAAACCACGTGCGATGCAGAAATCCTTCGGCGGCAACTATGACCGCAAACTGTTCGCCAAACTGCGTAAGCTGCGTAAAGCCATTGCCGATGAAGAGAACATCCCGCCGTACGTGGTGTTCAACGACGCCACGCTGATTGAAATGGCGGAGCAGATGCCAGTTTCACCGAGTGAAATGCTAAGCGTTAACGGTGTGGGGATGCGTAAACTTGAGCGTTTCGGTAAAGAGTTTATGGCGCTTATTCGCGCACACGTTGATGGTGACGACGAAGAGTAGTCAGCCGGGCAAAAAAGTGCCAGGATGATGACTCACTGAACTATTCCCCCGCGAGTCATTTTTATGTTAACGCTATTTTTCACCGTTGCGTTGGTGCACATCGTTGCGCTGATGAGTCCCGGTCCCGATTTCTTTTTTGTTTCTCAAACTGCGGTTAGCCGTTCGCGCAAAGAAGCGATGATGGGCGTGCTGGGTATTACCTGTGGCGTCATGGTCTGGGCTGGCGTGGCACTGCTCGGCCTGCATCTGATTATCGAAAAAATGGCCTGGCTGCACACCATTATTATGGTAGGTGGGGGGCTGTATCTGTGCTGGATGGGTTATCAGATGCTGCGCGGCGCGTTTAAAAAACAGGATGTTGCAGCTCCCACTCCGCAGGTTGAGTTAGCGCAGAGCGGACGCAGCTTTTTGAAAGGTCTGCTGACCAATCTGGCGAACCCTAAAGCCATTATCTATTTTGGCTCCGTCTTCTCGTTATTTGTTGGCGACAACGTGGGAACGGGCGCGCGTTGGGGAATTTTTGCCCTGATCATCGTGGAAACGCTGGCGTGGTTTACCGTGGTCGCCAGCCTGTTTGCGCTGCCGAAAATGCGTCGTGGCTATCAGCGCCTGGCGAAGTGGATTGACGGTTTTGCTGGCGCGCTGTTTGCGGGCTTCGGTATCCACCTGATTATTTCGCGCTAAGCTTCCTTCAGGCCGGATAAGCGCTAACGCTATCCGGCACTGTTATCAGGCATGCCTTGCCGATGCCAGCAGGGCGCCTATCAGCATAAACAGTGAACCAAACACTTTGTTCAGCGCCTTCATTTGCTTTGGCCCTTTAATCCAGCCAGCAATGCGCGTGGCCAGCGTCGCGTAACCGATCATCACAATGATATCGACCACAATGGTCGTGACGCCAAGCACTACGTACTGCATCAGTTGCGGTTCCTGCGGCAGGATAAACTGCGGGAACAGAGCGGCAAGAAAAACAATGCTTTTGGGGTTGGTCAGATTCACAAAGACCGCACGTTTGAACAGGCGGCTACGCGATTGTGTATTCGCCATGGTGTTCAGATCGATAGCACCCGCCGCGCGCCATTGTTGAATACCCAGCCAAATCAGATAGGCCGCTCCCGCCCACTTCAGCACCTCAAACGCGATCACCGAACGTGAAAATAGCGTTCCCAGCCCCACACCTACCAAAATGATATGAATGCCCAGCCCGGTCTGTAAACCCGCAATCGACGCGCTGGCACCGCGATAACCATGGCTGATGGCGGTGGTCATAGTGTTGATTGCGCCAGAGCCTGGAGACAAGCTCAAAATAATAGAGGTCAGCAGGTAGGCGAACCACCATTCAAAGGTCATGAGAAACTCCCGGATTGTCTATTTTTATGCCACAATACGCTACTGCCGTTAGGTTGTGTCAGCGACGGCGAAAAAAACGATTTTACTTGGTCAGCGAGGCTGGATACCCGATGTTTCAGCAGCAAAAAGACTGGGAAACAAGAGAAAACGCGTTTGCTGCTTTTTCCATGGGGCCACTGACAGATTTCTGGCGTCAGCGGGAAGAAGCGGAATTTACGGGTGTGGATAATATCCCCGTACATTTTGTGCGTTTTCATGCAGAAAAAAACGATCGCGTCATCGTCGTCTGTCCTGGACGCATTGAAAGCTACGTGAAATACGCTGAACTGGCGTATGACCTGTTTCATTCTGGTTTTGACGTGCTCATTATCGATCACCGTGGTCAGGGGCGTTCCGGGCGAATGCTTTCGGATCCGCATCGCGGGCATGTCGATAACTTTAATGACTATGTTGACGATTTAACCGCCTTCTGGCAGCAGGAAGTGCTACCCGGTCCGTGGAGAAAACGCTATATACTGGCGCATTCTATGGGCGGAGCGATTGCCACATTGTTCCTGCAGCGCCACCCGAATCAGTGTGATGCCATCGCGCTTTGCGCGCCAATGTTTGGTATTGTGATGCGCTTTCCCGACTGGATGGTGCGCCACATTCTTGACTGGGCTGAAGGGCATCCGCGCATCCGTGAAGGCTATGCGATGGGAACCGGTCGCTGGCGGGCGCTGCCATTCGGTATGAATGCGCTCACCCATAGTCGACAGCGCTATCGGCGTAACCTACGCTTCTACGCAGATGATCCGCGGTTACGTGTGGGTGGCCCTACCTATCACTGGGTGCGTGAAGGCATTCAGGCGGGCGAACAGGTTCTGGCTGGCGCGGGAGACGACGCGACGCCGACGCTGCTGATTCAGGCCGAAGAAGAGCGTGTAGTGGATAACCGCATGCACGATCGTTTTTGTGAACTCCGCGCTGCAGCAGGCCATCCGGTAGAAGGAGGTCAGCCGCTTGTCATAAAAGGCGCGTACCATGAGATCCTTTTCGAAAAGGACGCAATGCGCTCAGTCGCGCTTAACGCTATTGTTGATTTTTTCAACAGGCATAACTCATCCAGCGGAACTCGCTTTTCCTAGAGGTTTAATTTTCTTATGTATCAGGTTGTTGCGTCTGATTTAGACGGTACGCTGCTTTCTCCCGACCATACTTTGTCCCCTTATGCCAAAGAGACGCTAAAACTACTGACGGCTCGCGGTGTTCACTTCGTGTTTGCCACCGGTCGTCATCATGTTGATGTGGGGCAAATTCGCGATAACCTCGGCATTAAAACCTACATGATCACGTCCAACGGCGCGCGCGTGCATGATTCTGACGGGAATCTGGTGTTTTCCCATAACCTGGATCGCGACATTGCCAGCGACCTGTTTGGCGTAGTGAATGCAAACCCGGACATCGTGACCAACGTTTATCGTGATGATGAGTGGTTCATGAACCGCCACCGCCCGGAAGAAATGCGTTTCTTTAAAGAGGCGGTATTCAATTATTCACTGTTTGAACCTGCGCTGCTGGAGCCGGATGGCGTCAGCAAAGTGTTTTTCACCACCGATTCTCACGAAAGGTTGCTGCCGCTGGAACAGGCGATTAACGCTCGCTGGGGCGATCGCGTCAATGTCAGCTTCTCTACGCTTACCTGTCTGGAAGTCATGGCGGGCGGCGTGTCGAAAGGTCATGCACTGGAAGCTGTGGCGAAAGCGATGGGCTATAGCCTGAAAGACTGTATCGCTTTTGGCGACGGGATGAACGACGCGGAAATGCTCTCCATGGCGGGCAAAGGCTGCATCATGGGCAATGCCCACCAGCGCCTGAAAGATCTGCACCCAGAACTGGAAGTCATCGGACTCAACGCCGACGATGCCGTGCCGCACTACCTGCGCGATCTCTTTTTAAAGTGATTGTTCTTTAGTTGACCAGTTGTCAACTAAACTCTCCGCTACAATGGATGTTCCCTGTTCTAAGAGACATCCATTGTGGCGCTACTCATCATTACCACTATTTTGTGGGCCTTTTCCTTCAGCCTGTTTGGCGAGTACCTTGCCGGTCATGTCGATAGCTATTTTGCGGTGCTGGTGCGTGTTGGACTCGCGGCGCTGGTGTTCCTGCCGTTTTTACGCACCCGTGGGCACAGCGTAAAAACAATCGCGCTGTATATGCTGGTGGGGGCCATGCAGCTTGGCATTATGTATATGCTGAGTTTTCACGCCTACCTGTATCTGACGGTTTCAGAGCTGTTGCTTTTCACCGTGCTGACGCCGCTCTACATCACGCTGATTTATGACCTGATGAGCGGGCGCCGTTTGCGTTGGAGCTACGCTTTCAGTGCGTTACTGGCGGTGATTGGCGCGGGGATTATTCGTTACGATCAGGTAACCAGCCACTTCTGGACCGGTCTGCTGCTGGTGCAGTTGTCCAATATCAGCTTTGCTATTGGTATGGTGGGCTATAAACGTCTGATGGAAACGCGGCCAATGCCGCAGCACAACGCCTTTGCCTGGTTTTACATGGGCGCCTTTATGGTGGCGGTCGTCGCCTGGTTCATGCTGGGCAATGCGCAGAAAATGCCTGCAACCACGCTACAGTGGGGAATTCTGGTCTTTCTTGGTGTGGCGGCATCCGGTATTGGTTACTTTATGTGGAACTACGGTGCGACCCAGGTGGATGCCGGTACGTTGGGCATCATGAACAATATGCATGTGCCGGCCGGGCTGTTGGTCAACCTGGCCATCTGGCATCAACAGCCTCACTGGCCTAGCTTCATCATTGGCGCGGCTGTGATAGTGGCCTCACTGTGGGTACATCGAAAGTGGGTCGTTCCGCACTCCGCACAAACGGCAGATGATCGCAGGCGTGATTCCGCGCTGAGCGAATAAACGCTTCTGTGACCGGCTGGCGCTGCTCGCCATCACGCACGGCGGCGTACAGTCGGCTCCACAATCCATCGCCCAGGGTTTTGGTCACTACCAGGCCCTGGCGTTCAAAACTCTCCACCACCCAATGCGGTAACGCCGCGATGCCCATTCTGGCTGCAACCATCTGAATCAGCAGCAGGGTATTATCCACGCTCTTCAGCGACGGGCTAACGCCTGCGGGCTGCAGGAAATGTCGCCAGACATCCAGTCGACTCCGTTGCACCGGGTAAATAAGCAGCGTCTCGCTGGCTAAATCTTCCGGCGTGATTTGCGTTTTGCTGGCTAACGGGTGATCCGGCGCCAGTACCAGGCGGACTTCAAAATCGAACATCGGCGAATAGTGCAGTCCGCTGCGCGGCAGAATGTCGGAGGTTAACACCAGATCCAGCTCATCCTGCTGTAGCGCTGGTTGCGGATCGAACGTCACGCCGGATTTAAAGTCCATCTCCACCTGCGGCCAGTTGGCACGAAAATTCTCCAGCGCGGGCGTCAGCCACTGGATACAGCTGTGGCATTCAATCGCGATTCGCAGCCGGGTTTGCTGTGGTTCGTTGCAGGCCTGCAGCGCACGACCAATTTGCGGCAACACCTGATTGGCTAACTGCAGCAGGATTTCTCCCTGCGGCGTAAAGCGCAGAGGCTGGCTTTTACGGATAAAAAGTCGAAAGCCAAGGCGCTGCTCCAGATCGCTGAACTGGTGAGAAAGAGCGGATTGGGTCTGATGCAACGTCGCCGCGGCGGCTGCCAGCGAACCACTATTCCGCAACGCCTGGAGCGTTTTCAGGTGTTTAATCTCGATCATGAAAGTCCTTCACTTCGACATGAACAAATTGCGCTTGAGGAATATACAGTACTTGCGAAATATAGCGGTGTAAACATCTGGACGGCTAAAACCTGCAAATTAAATAAGAGGCATGTAATGACAATACTTAATCACACCCTCGGTTTCCCTCGCGTTGGCCTGCGTCGCGAGTTGAAGAAAGCGCAAGAAAGTTACTGGGCGGGAAATTCTTCCCGTGAAGATTTGCTGACTGTTGGCCGCGAGCTGCGTGCCCGCCACTGGGATCAGCAGAAGCAGGCGGGTGTTGACCTGCTGCCGGTAGGTGATTTTGCCTGGTACGATCACGTGCTGACCACCAGCCTGCTGCTCGGCAACGTTCCGGCGCGTCATCAGAATAAAGACGGCTCGGTTGATATCGATACCTTATTCCGCATTGGCCGTGGCCGCGCACCGACCGGTGAGCCGGCGGCGGCGGCAGAAATGACCAAATGGTTTAACACTAACTATCACTACATGGTACCGGAGTTCACCAAAGGCCAGCAGTTCAAACTGACCTGGACGCAACTGCTGGATGAAGTAGACGAAGCGCTGGCACTCGGGCACAAGGTGAAACCTGTGCTGCTGGGGCCGGTAACTTACCTGTGGCTGGGGAAAGTGAAGGGCGAACAGTTTGACCGCCTGAGTCTGTTGAACGACATTCTGCCGGTTTACCAGCAGGTGCTGGCGGAGCTGGCAAAACGGGGTATTGAGTGGGTGCAGATTGACGAACCCGCTCTGGTGCTGGAGCTGCCGCAAGCGTGGCTGGATGCCTTTAAACCGGCTTATGACGCCCTGCAGGGCCAGGTGAAACTGCTGCTGACCACCTACTTCGAAGGCGTAACGCCAAACCTGGATACCATTACCGCGCTGCCGGTGCAGGGGCTGCACGTTGACTTCGTGCACGGTAAAGATGATGTCGCCGAGTTGCACAAACGTCTGCCTGCCGACTGGCTGCTGTCAGCGGGCCTGGTGAACGGACGTAACGTCTGGCGCGCCGACCTCAGCGAAAAATACGCACAAATTAAAGATATCGTCGGGAAACGTGACCTGTGGGTGGCTTCTTCCTGCTCCCTGCTGCACAGCCCCATCGATCTCAGCGTGGAAGCCCGCCTTGATGCAGAGGTGAAGAGCTGGTTTGCCTTCGCCCTGCAAAAATGCGGCGAGCTGGCGCTGTTGCGTGATGCGTTGAACAGCGGTGATACGGCGGCAATTGTCGAGTGGAGCGCACCGATTCAGGCTCGTCGTCACTCTACCCGTGTCCATAACGCCGCAGTGGAAAAACGCCTGGCGGCGATCACCGCTCAGGACAGCCAGCGCGCCAACGCCTATCCGGTTCGTGCCGAGGCGCAGCGTGCCCGCTTTAATCTGCCGGCATGGCCGACCACCACTATCGGTTCATTCCCGCAAACCACGGAAATTCGCGGCCTGCGTCTGGATTTCAAAAAAGGCAACCTCGATGCCGGTAACTACCGCACCGGTATCGCGGAACATATCAAACAGGCGATTGTTGAACAGGAGCGTCTGGGTCTCGACGTGCTGGTACACGGTGAAGCCGAGCGTAACGACATGGTGGAATACTTTGGTGAGCATCTGGACGGCTTCGTCTTTACCCAGAACGGTTGGGTGCAGAGCTACGGTTCTCGCTGCGTGAAGCCACCGGTTGTTATTGGCGACGTCAGCCGTCCGGAAGCGATTACCGTTGAGTGGGCGAAGTATGCCCAGTCGCTGACCGACAAACCGGTAAAAGGCATGCTGACCGGACCGGTGACCATTCTCTGCTGGTCATTCCCGCGTGAAGACGTGATGCGTGAAACCATCGCGAAGCAGATTGCGCTGGCGCTGCGTGACGAGGTAGCTGATCTGGAAGCGGCGGGGATCGGCATCATTCAGATTGACGAACCGGCATTGCGCGAAGGTCTGCCGCTGCGTCGCAGCGACTGGGCGGCGTATCTGGAATGGGGCGTGGAAGCCTTCCGCATTAACGCGGCGGTGGCGAAGGATGAAACCCAGATCCACACCCACATGTGTTACTGCGAGTTCAACGACATCATGGACTCCATTGCGGCGCTGGACGCGGACGTGATCACTATTGAAACCTCGCGTTCCGACATGGAGTTACTGGAGTCGTTCGAAGAGTTCGACTATCCGAACGAAATCGGGCCGGGCGTCTACGACATTCACTCGCCGAACGTCCCGAGCGTGGAGTGGATTGAAGCTCTGCTGAAGAAAGCCGAGCAGCGTATTCCGGCTGAACGTCTGTGGGTGAACCCGGACTGCGGTCTGAAAACGCGCGGTTGGCCGGAAACCCGCGCCGCGCTGGCAAACATGGTTAAAGCGGCGCAGAATCTGCGTCAGGCGTAAAAACAAAACGGAGGCTGATGCCTCCGTTTTGTTTATTGGTTTGCCTGGCGGGAATTATTTCTTCCCACCGTATTGCGCGAACCACTCCAGCATTCTCTGCCAGCCGTCTTTCGCGGACTCTTCGTGATAGCTCGGGCGATAATCGGCGTTAAACGCATGCCCGGCATCGGGATAGACCACGATTTCCGCTTTCGCATTGGCGGCGCGCAGCGCCTGACGCATTGTTTCAACGGTATCTTGCGGAATGCTGGTATCCTGGCCGCCATAAAGTCCCAAAACGGGGGCGTTAAGATCGGTTGCGATATCAACGGGATGTTTGGGGGAGTTCAGCGTTTTATCGCCCACCAGTTTGCCGTACCACGCCACCGCCGCTTTTAGCTGTGGATTGTGTGCGGCATACAGCCAGGTAATGCGCCCGCCCCAGCAAAATCCGGAGATCATCAGTTGGTGCGCATCTCCCCCGTTGCGGGAGGCCCAACTGGCGACGTGATCCAAATCGGCCAGTACCTGAGAGTCAGGCACTTTGGCGACGAGGCCGCTTAGAAGCGTCGGGATATCGGCAAAGTCATTGGGATCGCCTTCGCGAAAATAGAGTTCGGGTGCGATAGCCAGATATCCTTCCAGCGCCAGTCGACGGCAAACATCACGAATGTGCTCATGAATACCAAAAATCTCCTGCACGACAATGATGACGGGCAGCGGACCATCGGTCTGTTGCGGCCGTGCGTAATACGCAGGCATATCATCGCCTTGTGAAGGTATGGACGTTACACCGGCGATAATCGCGTTATCCGGAGTGTGAACCGTGGTAGACGTCGGTGGAGATACAGCAGGTGCAAAGCCAGATTGTCGTGTTGTCATGGTATTCTCCGTACCCTTAAATATTCAGCCAAAAAGCGCATTGTTAACTATAGACACATGCAACGAACCACATTGCCTTAAACGGGCTATCTTTTGTGCAGGGCTTCCTTACATCGCATCGTTTATGTGATATGCATCACTATTTGATGGTAATTGAATGCAATTGATTTACATCAGAGTGATGACTGTCACGAAAATATGTTCATGCCTTCGGTAAAGTGTGTTTTTGCTTCTTCTGACAAAACCGATTCACAGAGGAGTTTTTATGTCTAAGTCTGATGTTTTTCATCTCGGCCTCACTAAGAGCGATTTACAAGGGGCTACGCTTGCTATCGTCCCTGGCGACCCGGAGCGTGTGGAAAAGATCGCCGCGCTGATGGATAAGCCGGTTAAGCTGGCATCTCATCGCGAGTTCACCACCTGGCGTGCTGAGCTGGATGGTAAAGCCGTGATCGTTTGCTCTACCGGTATCGGCGGCCCGTCAACCTCTATCGCCGTAGAAGAACTGGCACAGCTGGGCATTCGTACCTTCCTGCGTATCGGTACGACTGGCGCTATCCAGCCGCATATCAACGTAGGTGACGTACTGGTCACCACGGCGTCTGTCCGTCTGGACGGCGCAAGCCTGCACTTCGCGCCAATGGAGTTCCCGGCTGTTGCAGACTTCGAGTGCACCACCGCGCTGGTGGAAGCGGCGAAATCTATCGGCGCTACTACCCACGTTGGCGTTACCGCGTCTTCTGATACCTTCTACCCGGGCCAGGAGCGTTACGACACCTTCTCTGGTCGCGTCGTGAGCCGTTTCAAAGGCTCAATGGAAGAGTGGCAGTCTATGGGCGTTATGAACTACGAAATGGAATCTGCCACGCTGCTGACCATGTGTGCAAGCCAGGGTCTGCGTGCCGGTATGGTCGCGGGTGTTATCGTGAACCGTACTCAGCAAGAGATCCCTAATGCGGAAACGATGAAACAAACGGAAAGTCACGCGGTGAAAATCGTGGTAGAAGCCGCACGTCGTTTACTGTAATTCTCCCGTCTATTCAAAAAGGCCGACTCGTTCGGCCTTTTTATTTTGCGTAGTACCTCGCAGGAAATACCTTTTAAACTGGACGTTTATACAGCACAATTCTATTTTGTGCGGGTAAGTCGTTGCTGTAAGGGGGTGTTGTGGATATTCCAATTTTGATGAGTGCCGTGCTGGCATTAGCTGCAGGGCTGCTGGTGGGTTGGCTGGCGACAAAAGCGCACGCCGACAGGATCCGTGCCGATCTCATCGAAGAACGACGAGAACTGGATATCGCGCTAAGCGCCGCCCGGCAACAACTCTCACAGGAAGCCCACTGGCGTGATGAGTGCGAACTGCTGAATAACGAACTCCGCAGCCTGCACAGTATCAATACCTCACTGGAGGCCGATCTCCGTGAAGTCACTACCCGGCTGGAAGCGACGCAGCAGCATGCGGAAGATAAAATTCGTCAGATGATCAACAGCGAACAGCGCCTGAGCGAACAGTTTGAGAATCTGGCGAACCGTATTTTCGAGCACAGCAATCGCCGCGTAGATGAGCAAAATCGCCAAAGCCTGAACAGCCTGCTGGCACCGCTTCGCGAACAACTGGACGGTTTTCGCCGCCAGGTTCAGGACAGCTTCGGTAAAGAGGCACAGGAACGTCATACTCTGGCGCACGAAATTCGTAATCTCCAGCAACTGAACGCGCAGATGGCACAGGAAGCGGTAAACCTGACGCGGGCATTAAAAGGCGATAACAAAACGCAGGGAAACTGGGGAGAGGTCGTACTCACGCGGGTGCTTGAGGCTTCCGGTCTGCGCGAAGGCTATGAATACGAAACCCAGGTTAGCATCGAGAATGATGTGCGCTCGCGGATGCAACCGGACGTTATTGTCCGATTACCACAGGGCAAAGATGTGGTGATCGACGCGAAAATGACGCTGGTTGCCTATGAACGCTATTTTAACGCTGAAGATGAATTCACCCGTGAGAGTGCGTTGCAGGAGCATATCGCCTCCGTGCGAAACCATATTCGTCTGCTGGGGCGCAAAGATTATCAACAGCTTCCGGGGCTGCGTACGCTTGACTATGTGCTGATGTTTATCCCCGTTGAGCCTGCTTTTTTACTGGCGCTCGACAGGCAGCCCGAACTGATTACCGAAGCGCTTAGAAATAACATTATGCTGGTCAGTCCCACTACGCTGTTGGTGGCATTGCGTACGATTGCCAATCTGTGGCGCTACGAGCATCAGAGTCGTAATGCGCAACAAATTGCCGATCGGGCCAGTAAACTTTATGACAAGATGCGATTGTTTGTGGATGATATGTCGGCAATCGGCCAAAGCCTGGATAAAGCCCAGGATAATTACCGACAGGCGATGAAAAAACTCTCTTCCGGTCGTGGAAACGTCCTGTCGCAGGCAGAAGCGTTTCGCAGTTTAGGGGTGGAAATTAAGCGCGAGATTAATCCTGAGCTGGCTGAACAAGCCACTACCCAGGATGAAGAGTACCGTTTGCGCTCGGTCCCTGAGACGCAACAAGATGCGTCTTACCCCGATGGTGAAGCGGTAAATCAGCAATCAAACTAGTCCATTTGGGGTAGTTGAACCCGGCAGAAGGGTAGGGCAAATTGGCCCAATCTGTTACACTTCTCGAACATTTTTTGAATGAGCAGGCACTGAGATGGTGGATAATTCACAAGAAACGACGCACTTTGGCTTTCAGACCGTCGCTAAAGAGCAGAAAGCTGACATGGTGGCCCACGTTTTTCATTCTGTGGCCTCTAAATATGACGTTATGAATGACTTAATGTCATTCGGCATTCATCGTTTGTGGAAGCGCTTCACCATTGACTGCAGTGGCGTGCGTCGCGGGCAAACTGTTCTCGATTTAGCAGGCGGTACCGGCGATCTGACGGCGAAATTCTCTCGCATGGTAGGCGAAACCGGCAAAGTTGTGCTGGCGGATATCAATGACTCAATGCTCAAAATGGGTCGCGAAAAGCTGCGCAATATTGGTGTGGTGGGTAATGTTGAATACGTTCAGGCGAATGCGGAAGCACTACCTTTCCCTGACAACACGTTTGACTGCATCACCATCTCTTTCGGTCTGCGCAACGTTACGGATAAAGACAAAGCATTACGCTCTATGTATCGCGTGTTGAAGCCGGGCGGACGTCTACTGGTGCTGGAATTCTCCAAGCCGATTATCGAACCGCTGAGCAAAGCCTACGACGCATACTCTTTCCACGTTCTGCCGCGCATTGGCTCCATGGTAGCAAGCGATGCAGACAGTTATCGCTATCTGGCGGAATCCATCCGCATGCATCCCGATCAGGACACCTTAAAAGCAATGATGCAAGATGCCGGGTTCGAAAGCGTTGATTACTACAACCTGACAGCAGGTGTCGTTGCGCTGCATCGTGGTTACAAGTTCTGACAGGAGATTGGGGATGCCTTTAAAACCCTTAGTGACCGCAGGCGTTGAAAATCTGCTCAACACCTTTCTGTACCGTTCTCCTGCGCTGAAATCGGCCCGAACGCGTTTGCAGAGTAAGGTGCTGCGTTTTGACCTGAAAGGATTTTCGACGTCGTTAGTCCTGGTATTCAGTGAGCGCCAGGTCGATGTGCTGGGGGCATGGGAAGGCGAAGCCGATTGCACCGTGATTACACATGCCAGCGTGTTACCGAAACTACGCGATCGGCAGCAGCTCACCACGCTTATTCGCAGCGGTGAGCTGGAGGTCCAGGGCGATATTCAGGTCGTGCAGAACTTTGTGGCTCTGGCTGACCTGGCGGAATTCGACCCTGCAGAGCTATTAGCTCCTTATACCGGTGATATCGTCGCGGAAGGTGTTAGCAAAGTCCTGCGCGGTGGCGCGAAGTTCCTGCGTCATGGCATTCAACGTCAGCAACGTTATGTTGCTGAAGCGATCACCGAAGAGTGGCGTATGGCCCCTGGCCTGCTTGAAGTTGCATGGTTTGCGGAAGAAACGGCAGCGGTTGAGCGCGCGGTCGAATCTCTGGCCAGACGGCTGGAAAAACTGGAGGCCAAATGACGCCAGGAGAAGTACGGCGCCTTTATTTCATCATTCGCACTTTTTTAAGCTACGGTCTTGATGAACTCATCCCTAAAATGCGTATTACGCTGCCGCTCCGTCTGTGGCGTTACACATTGTTTTGGATGCCAAACCGACATAAAGATAAGCCGCTGGGTGAAAGGCTGAGACTGGCTTTGCAGGAATTGGGGCCGGTATGGATCAAATTTGGTCAAATGCTCTCCACCCGTCGAGATCTGTTTCCGCCGCACATCGCCGATCAGTTGGCCCTGTTGCAGGATCGGGTTGCTCCATTCGATGGACAACGGGCAAAAGAACAAATTGAAGAAGCAATGGGTGGGCTACCTGTTGAAGCGTGGTTTGATGATTTTGAGATAACACCACTGGCATCTGCGTCTATTGCTCAGGTTCATACCGCGCGACTGAAGTCGAATGGCAAAGAGGTGGTGATCAAAGTTATTCGCCCGGACATACTGCCGGTCATCAAAGCGGATTTAAAACTGATCTACCGCCTGGCTCGTTGGGTTCCTCGTCTGCTGCCAGATGGGCGTCGCCTGCGACCAACAGAAGTCGTCCGTGAATATGAAAAAACGTTGATTGATGAGCTAAATCTGCTGCGCGAATCGGCGAACGCCATTCAGCTACGACGTAATTTTGAAGATAGCCCGATGCTGTACATCCCGGAAGTGTATTCCGACTATTGCAGTCAGAACATGATGGTGATGGAGCGCATTTACGGTATCCCGGTTTCAGATGTCACCACGCTTGAGAAGAACGGCACCAATATGAAACTGTTGGCCGAGCGTGGTGTTCAGGTCTTCTTTACTCAGGTATTCCGCGACAGCTTTTTCCATGCAGATATGCACCCTGGGAACATTTTTGTCAGTTATGAGCACCCTGAAAACCCGAAATACATCGGTATTGATTGTGGGATTGTGGGCTCTTTAAACAAAGAAGATAAGCGCTATCTGGCTGAAAACTTTATTGCGTTTTTTAATCGCGACTACCGCAAAGTTGCTGAACTGCACGTGGATTCTGGATGGGTTCCACCGGATACCAACGTTGAAGAGTTCGAATTCGCCATTCGTACCGTGTGTGAGCCGATCTTCGAAAAGCCGCTAGCAGAGATCTCCTTTGGTCACGTGCTGTTGAATCTGTTCAATACGGCACGTCGATTTAATATGGAAGTCCAGCCTCAACTGGTGCTGTTACAGAAGACGCTGTTGTACGTTGAGGGTGTTGGCCGACAGC
Source organism: Citrobacter sp. wls716 (assembly GCF_005280975.1). NCBI lineage: Bacteria > Pseudomonadati > Pseudomonadota > Gammaproteobacteria > Enterobacterales > Enterobacteriaceae > Citrobacter > Citrobacter sp. wls716. The sequence goes on along the minus strand of NZ_SZWX01000052.1, from coordinate 15,855 downwards.
TCTATCCTCAGTTGGATCTGTGGAAAACGGCCAAACCTTTCCTTGAATCCTGGATTAAAGATCAGGTCGGTATTCCGGCGCTTGTCAGGGCATTTAAAGAAAAAGCACCGTTCTGGGTCGAAAAAATGCCAGAAATACCTGAACTGGTGTATGACAGTTTGCGCCAGGGCAAATATTTACAGCACAGTGTTGATAAGATTGCGCGCGAGCTTCATGCGAATCACGTACGTCAGGGACAATCCCGTTATTTATTGGGTATTGGCGCAACGTTGCTGTTAAGTGGGACATTCCTGCTGGTAAGCCGCCCTGAGTGGGGGCTTATGCCGGGCTGGTTAATCGCGGGTGGTGTTATCGCCTGGCTGATCGGCTGGCGCAAAATGCGCTGATTTTTTCATCGCCCAAGGCAGGTCGTGTAACGTATACTACGGCCTTATTAATTCATCATCTATGACAGAGGAACATGTATGGGTGGTATCAGTATTTGGCAGTTGTTGATCATTGCCGTCATCGTTGTACTGCTATTTGGCACCAAGAAACTCGGCTCCATCGGTTCCGACCTTGGCGCGTCTATTAAAGGCTTCAAGAAAGCGATGGGTGATGATGAACCTAAGCAGGATAAAACCAGCCAGGACGCTGATTTTACCGCTAAATCCATCACCGATAAGCAGGGTGAAGTGAAGAAAGAAGACGCCAAAAGCCAAGATAAAGAGCAGGTATAATCCGTGTTTGATATCGGTTTTAGCGAACTGTTATTGGTGTTCGTTATCGGCCTCATCGTACTGGGGCCACAACGATTGCCAGTGGCAGTAAAAACGGTCGCGGGCTGGGTCCGTGCGCTGCGCTCTCTTGCAACTACTGTGCAGAATGAACTGACCCAGGAGCTTAAGCTTCAGGAGTTTCAGGACAGCCTGAAGAAAGTAGAGAAAGCGAGCCTGACAAATTTGACGCCGGAGCTGAAAGCATCGATGGATGAGCTGCGTGAAGCGGCTGAGTCGATGAAGCGTTCTTACAGCGTGCACGAGCCTGAGAAAGCGAGCGATGAAGCGCACACTATCCATAACCCTGTAGTGAAAGGAAGTGAAGCGCAGCACGAGGGGGTTACCCCTGCTACTGCTGAAGCACAGGCCAGTTCGCCGGAGCAAAAACCGGAATCCACGGGTGCTGACACGCCGGAGTTGAAGGACACTGTTTCCGTTACGTCGATGGACGCGGAAAAGAAACCTGCTGCACCTGCTGTCGAATCCTCACCCTCGTCGAGTGATAAACCGTAAACATGTCTGTAGAAGATACTCAACCGCTCATCACGCATCTTATTGAGCTGCGTAAGCGACTCCTGAACTGCATTATTGCGGTTATGGTGATCTTTCTGGCGTTGGTTTATTTTGCCAACGACATTTACCATATGGTTGCGGCACCGCTGATTAAGCAAATGCCGCAGGGCGCAACGATGATCGCCACCGATGTGGCTTCACCGTTCTTTACCCCGATAAAGCTAACCTTTATGGTGTCGCTGATCCTGTCGGCACCAGTGATCCTGTACCAGGTATGGGCATTTATTGCGCCTGCTTTGTATAAGCATGAACGTCGCCTTGTCGTCCCGCTGCTGGTCTCAAGTTCGCTGTTGTTCTATATCGGGATGGCATTCGCCTATTTTGTCGTCTTCCCGTTGGCGTTTGGCTTCCTTGCCAACACAGCTCCGCAAGGCGTGCAGGTTTCGACAGACATTGCCAGTTATCTCAGCTTTGTCATGGCGCTGTTTATGGCGTTTGGTGTCTCTTTTGAGGTTCCTGTCGCCATTGTATTGTTGTGCTGGATGGGCATTACGACACCTGAGGACTTACGTAAGAAACGTCCTTACGTAGTTGTCGGGGCATTTGTCGTGGGGATGTTACTGACTCCACCAGATGTCTTCTCGCAAACGCTGTTGGCGATACCGATGTACTGCCTGTTCGAGGTGGGTGTTTTCTTCTCTCGTTTTTATGTCGGCAAGCGACGTACGCGAGACGAAGACAACGAGGCTGAGAATGCGAAAGAAGCCGAAGCCACCGAGAAAACCGAAGAGTAAATTCAGCCGCCCGTAAGGGCGGTTGTCATATGGGAGGAAGCATGTTTGATATTGGCGTTAATCTAACCAGTTCACAATTTGCGAAAGACAGGGATGAGGTTGTGGCGCGCGCCTTTGCTGCGGGTGTAAACGGCATGCTTCTGACCGGAACAAACCTGCATGAAAGCCAGCAGGCGCTAAAGTTGGCACAGCATTATCCACATTGCTGGTCCACAGCTGGCGTCCACCCGCATGACAGTAGCCAATGGCAATCCTCAACAGAGGCGGAAATTATTGCACTGGCGAACCAGTCCGAAGTGGTCGCCATTGGTGAGTGTGGCCTGGATTTCAATCGTAATTACTCCACTGCGCAGGAACAGGAACGGGCTTTTGAGGCGCAATTGCGTATTGCCGCTGAATTGCAGATGCCTGTTTTCATGCATTGTCGGGATGCCCACGAACGTTTTTTGACGCTGCTGGAACCCTGGCTGGACAGCCTCCCCGGCGCAGTGCTGCACTGTTTCACTGGTTCGCGCCGGGAGATGCAGGATTGCGTGGACAGAGGACTTTATATCGGGATTACCGGATGGGTCTGCGATGAGCGTCGGGGTATGGAACTACGGGAGCTACTGCCGTTTATCCCGGTGGAAAGGCTGCTGATAGAAACAGACGCGCCCTATTTACTCCCACGCGATCTGGCCCCGAAGCCGACTTCCCGACGCAATGAACCTGCACACCTGCCGCATATTCTTGAGCGTATTGCGCACTGGCGCGGGGAAGATCCTCAGTGGCTATCAACGGCGATTGATGCCAACGTCAGAACGTTATTCGAAGTGACCTTCTGAGTCAGTCTGTTTATATTTTTCGAAAGCCGGTGTTTTTCACGCTCTGCTTAACCTCTTTATTCAACAGGTTAAGCAGGAGCATGGAACGTGCTTCGCCGTCGGGTTCGGTGAAAATCGCCTTCAACCCTTCAAATGCCCCTTCAGTGATAATGACGCAGTCTCCAGGATGCGGCGTTTCCGGGTCAACAATTCCTTCGGGCTTGTAGATAGAAAGCTGGTGAATGACGGGAGAGGGGACGGTGGCTGGTGTCGCTCCAAAACGTACAAAATGGCTAACGCCACGTGTCGCATTGATGGTCGTGGTGTGGATCACTTCCGGATCGAACTCGACAAACATGTAATTAGGGAAAAGTGGCTCACTGACTGTGGTACGTTTACCACGCACCATTTTTTCCAGGGTGATCATTGGCGTCAAACAGTTTACTGCTTGTCTTTCCAGGTGTTCCTGGGCACGTTGAAGTTGCCCGCGTTTGCAGTACAGTAAATACCAGGCTTGCATAATAACTCTTATCCGCTTGTTCTGAGCGCAAGCATAGCAAAAGTCATTATACACTTCATCTTTCAAGCCTCATCGGTGTTGGTTGCCAGAGTTCACGCTAATTTAACAAAAATACAGCATCACAATGATGAACGCCGTATAATGAGGCGCTTACACAGAGGCCATAATGGACGCCATGAAATATCACGATTTACGCGACTTCCTGACGCAGCTTGAACAGCAGGGCGAGCTCAAACGCATTACGCTTCCAGTGGATCCCCATCTGGAGATCACTGAAATTGCCGATCGCACCTTGCGTGCCGGTGGGCCTGCGCTGCTGTTTGAGAATCCAAAAGGCTATTCAATGCCGGTGCTGTGCAATCTGTTTGGCACGCCGAAGCGTGTCGCCATGGGGATGGGGCAAGAAGATGTCTCAGCACTACGGGAAGTTGGTAAGCTGTTGGCGTTTTTGAAAGAGCCGGAGCCGCCGAAAGGATTCCGCGATCTGTTTGATAAGCTGCCACAGTTCAAGCAGGTGCTGAACATGCCGACCAAACGGCTACGCGGTGCGCCTTGTCAGCAAAAAATTTCTTCAGGCGATGACGTTGATTTAAACCGCATTCCGATTATGACCTGCTGGCCGGAAGATGCAGCGCCACTGATTACATGGGGACTCACCGTCACGCGTGGTCCGCATAAAGAGCGACAGAATCTGGGTATTTATCGCCAACAGTTGATTGGCAAAAATAAGCTCATTATGCGTTGGCTTTCACATCGTGGCGGCGCGCTGGATTATCAGGAGTGGTGCGCTGCACACCCTGGTGAGCGTTTCCCAGTCTCCGTTGCGTTAGGGGCAGACCCGGCGACCATTCTGGGCGCGGTGACCCCTGTACCTGATACATTATCAGAGTACGCCTTCGCCGGGCTGCTGCGTGGCACCAAGACCGAAGTCGTCAAATGCATCTCCAACGATCTCGAAGTACCCGCCAGCGCTGAAATCGTGCTGGAAGGTTATATCGAGCCGGGTGAACTGGCACCGGAAGGACCGTATGGCGATCATACGGGTTATTACAATGAAGTGGATAGCTTCCCGGTTTTCACCGTCACCCACATTACCCAGCGTGAAGATGCGATTTATCACTCCACCTATACCGGACGTCCACCAGATGAGCCAGCGGTTCTCGGTGTGGCGCTGAATGAGGTCTTTGTTCCTATTCTGCAAAAGCAGTTCCCGGAAATCGTCGACTTTTATCTGCCGCCGGAAGGTTGTTCTTATCGACTGGCCGTGGTGACGATGAAAAAACAGTACGCGGGTCATGCCAAACGCGTCATGATGGGCGTTTGGTCATTTTTGCGTCAGTTTATGTACACCAAATTTGTTATTGTCTGCGATGATGATGTCAACGCACGTGACTGGAACGATGTGATTTGGGCAATTACTACCCGTATGGACCCGGCCCGGGATACGGTACTGGTAGAGAATACGCCGATTGATTACCTGGATTTTGCCTCGCCGGTTTCCGGCCTTGGTTCAAAAATGGGGCTGGATGCCACAAATAAATGGCCGGGTGAAACCCAACGAGAGTGGGGACGCCCGATTAAAAAAGATCCTGAAGTGACTGCGCGTATTGACGCAATTTGGGATGAATTAGCCATCTTTAATGACGGCAAAAGCGCCTGAGGCGCGATCGTTTTGCCTATTGATCCGACAGAGAGAGCGCATGACAACCTTAAGCTGTAAAGTGACCTCGGTAGAAGCTATCACTGACACCGTATATCGCGTACGTTTAGTGCCGGACGCGGCGTTTTCCTTTCGTGCAGGTCAGTATTTAATGGTCGTGATGGACGAACGTGATAAACGCCCGTTCTCCATGGCATCTACGCCGGATGAGCATGGGTTCATTGAGCTGCACGTGGGTGCTTCTGAGCTAAATCTTTATGCCATGGCTGTTATGGACCGAATTCTGAAAGATCGGGAAATTAAGGTCGATATCCCACACGGTGAAGCCTGGCTGAGGGATGATGAGAATCGTCCGCTGATCCTGATTGCCGGAGGTACAGGGTTCTCTTACGTGCGTTCTATTCTGCTTACCGCGCTGGCGCGCAATCCAAACCGCGATATCACTATTTACTGGGGCGGGCGCGAAGAGAAGCATCTCTACGATCTCTCAGAGCTGGAAGCATTGTCGGTGAATCACCCGAACCTGCGCGTTGAGCCGGTGGTAGAGCAGCCTGAAGACGGCTGGCGTGGTCGTACGGGAACCGTATTAACGGCAGTATTACAGGATTACGGCACTCTGGCGGAACATGATATTTATATCGCCGGGCGTTTCGAGATGGCTAAAATCGCGCGCGACCTGTTCTGCAATGAACGTAGTGCGCGTGAAGATCGCCTGTTTGGCGACGCTTTCGCGTTCATTTAAGCGCTGTGCGCCGGATCCCTTCCGGCGCATCCATTACCAACCTTACTTCTTCTAACTGGGTGCAAACCCGGTCTTGTTGTTTCTCTTTTTCAGCACATTTTTTAGTAAACATGTTTTTTCTATCTATTAATCATAAAACTGAGTTTTTGTGACGGGTCTCATTTTGTTTAGTAAACAAAATGGGCAAGCTGTATCGCATCACATTGCGGGACGTCAGCGAGGGAAAACCATGAGGCTCGGACTGGATATCGGCGGGACTAAAATTGAAGCGGTGGTGATTGATAACGCAGGTGAAATTGTTTTCTGCGAGCGAAGTGCGACACCAAAGCAGAGTTACGGTGATTTTTTCCAGGCTGTGACCGAGATGATTGCTAAGGCGAGACAGGCCGTTAATCAGCCTTTATCGGTGGGTATCGGGGTGCCCGGCGCGGTGGATAGCGAAGGTTTGATTAAGAATTCCAATATCCTGGTGCTGAATCAGCAGGCTTTTTCGCAAGATCTTGAGCGTGCATTAGGAATGCCAGTGCCCGTAACTAATGACGCCAACTGCTTCACACTGTCGGAAGCGATGGACGGTAGCGGACGGGGCTATCGTGTCGTATTTGGCGTTATCCTCGGTACCGGATGCGGTGGTGGACTATGCATCGATAACCGTTTGATCTCTGGACCTAACGCCTGTGCAGGAGAGTGGGGACATAATGCATTGCCGCGCTACCACGAATCTCGGGACGGGGCTGAAGTGACATGCTATTGCGGACAGGTGAACTGTATTGAGAGCTTTATTTCCGGCAGCGGCCTGGAGCGTCAGTATATGAATCACACCGCGCAACATGCGGGTGTGCCACAAATTATGCAGCGGGTAGAATCGGGTGATGCAGATGCCTGTTTGTTATGGGAACGCTATTGCGATCAGCTGGCGCGTGCGTTGGCGGGGGTGGTGAATACGCTCGATCCCGATGTTATCGTGCTGGGCGGTGGGGTATCCAATATCACTTTACTGTACTCAGGCTTGCAGGCGCGAGTGGCGCAGTACGTATTTGGTAAACAGTGCCGTACGCCGATCGTTCAGGCCCGACACGGTGACAGCAGCGGCGTACGCGGCGCGGCCTGGCTGGGAGCACAAAAGGCCAGCGTAAATCAATGAGAGTGAAATGACGAAACCTGTACGAATCAGAGATATTGCCGAAGCCTGCGGCGTTTCAGTTGGCGCTGTATCCCGTGCACTAAAAGGGCAGCCAGGGCTACGTGAAGATACCCGGCTGCGCATTATTTCTGTGGCGCAACAGCAGGGTTATGATTTTTCCCGCCTGCGCAGTGACAAGCTCAAGCGAGTCCTGTTTTTGCTGCACCGCCAGCACAATATCAGCCGGGCATTGCCGTTTTACTCGCAGCTGCTGCTGGGTATCGATGATGCCTGCCGGGATCAGGGTATTGCGCTGAGTTTTCTCTCTATAGGCCCAGGTGATGCAGTGAGTGAGCAGGTGATGCTGCACCAGCCGGATGCGCTGATCTGCGCCGGTTTTTTTGAGCCTGAATTACTTGGCTTGCTGCAACAGATGAAATTGCCGTTGGTGCTGGTGGATCTGTGGGCTCCAGGTTTGCCATGCGTCAATCCGGACAATACCCAGGGCGGCTATCTGGCGACAAAACACTTGATCGAACAGGGGCGCAGCCGTATCGCTTTTCTTGCCAGTTCGCTTGCGCACTACAGCATCCGTCAGCGCGAGAAGGGCTACCGTCAGGCATTGTATGAGGCCCGTTTGCTGATGCCGCCAGAATACGACGCCGTTGCGCCACCGCTGCTGGATACCGAGCAATCCCTGGTGGAAGCGGTTAATGAGCTTTTCAGGCTGCCGGAGCCGCCTGATGCCATTTTTGCCTATAACGACGCGGCGGCGATGGTTGTTCAGCGGGTGTGTGCGCAGCAGGATATACGTATCCCGGAAGATCTCGCGCTGGTGGGGTTTGATGATATCGATGCTGCGGCCTGGTCACATCCGCCGCTGACCACTATTGCGGTTGATAAAAAGCAACTGGGGCGTGAAGCGCTGCGTTTATTGCTGGAAGAGAAACTGGAAGAGAATCTGCTGTTGCCGGTGCAATTAGTGGTGCGTGGTAGTTCAGGTAAATAAAAAACCCGCCCCTGACAGGCGGGAAGAACGGCAACTAAACCTTTCCCCGTCATAATTCACTCTGCCTCTTTGTTGGCTGCCTTTGCTCACCCCGGTCACATAGTTATCTATGCTCCCGGGGATTCGCTCAGTTGCCGCCGCGATGCAGCGAGAATTATTTAGGGGAATTTATCTTTGATTAAACTCGCTCAAATACCGTCGCGATGCCCTGACCTAACCCGATACACATCGTTGCCAGACCAAACTGCACGTCTTTGCGTTCCATCAGGTTGAGCAGGGTGGTGCTGATACGCGCCCCGGAGCAACCCAGTGGGTGGCCCAGGGCGATCGCGCCGCCGTTGAGGTTGATCTTCTCGTCGATCTGCTCCATCAGCCCCAGATCTTTAATGCACGGCAGGATCTGGGCGGCAAAGGCTTCGTTCATCTCAAACAAGCCGATGTCGCTGGTGGAGAGTCCCGCTTTTTTCAGCGCCAGTTTTGAGGCCGGAACCGGACCGTAACCCATGATTGACGGGTCGCAGCCAACAACAGCCATCGAACGAATACGGGCACGCGGCGTCAGACCCAGCTCACGGGCGCGACTTTCACTCATGACCAGCATTGCCGCTGCTCCGTCGGAGAGCGCGGAGGAGGTACCGGCAGTGACCGTTCCGCTCACCGGATCGAACGCCGGGCGCAGGGTGGATAGCGCTTCGACAGTGGTTTCCGGACGAATAACCTCATCATAGTTAAACTGTTTCAGCACGCCGTCGGCATCATGACCGCCGGTCGGGATGATTTCGTTTTTAAATGCGCCAGACTGTGTTGCAGCCCAGGCGCGAGCATGTGAACGTGCGGCGAAAGCATCCTGCATTTCACGGCTGATGCCGTGCATACGCGAGAGCATTTCTGCCGTCAGCCCCATCATCCCCGCCGCTTTTGCTACGTTGCGGCTCATGCCTGGATGGAAATCAACGCCGTGGCTCATTGGTACATGGCCCATATGCTCCACGCCACCAATCAGGCACGCCTGAGCATCGCCGGTCATGATCATACGTGCCGCGTCGTGCAGCGCCTGCATCGAGGAACCGCACAGGCGGTTGACGGTGACCGCCGGAACGGAGTGCGGAATTTCTGCCAGCAGCGCGGCGTTACGGGCGATGTTGAAACCCTGCTCCAGCGTTTGCTGCACACAGCCCCAGTAAATGTCATCCAGCGCGGTTGGCTCCAGTGCCGGATTACGCGCCAGCAGGCTACGCATTAAGTGTGCGGAGAGATCTTCTGCCCGTACGTTACGAAACGCGCCCCCTTTTGAACGGCCCATCGGGGTACGGATCGCATCAACAATTACAACCTGTTCCATTGTGACTCCTTAAGCCGTTTTCAGGCTGCCAACCGGGCGGGCAGGCTCAACCTGGGGATAATACGGTTCGTTATGGCGCGCTTTGTCACGCAGACCGGCCGGAACTTCATACAGCGGGCCAAGGTGCTGATACTGTTGAGCCATATCGAGATACTTCGCGCTGCCGAGCGTATCCAGCCAGCGGAACGCGCCGCCGTGGAACGGAGGGAAGCCCAGGCCATACACCAGTGCCATATCGGCTTCTGCCGGGCTGGCGATAATGCCTTCTTCCAGGCACCGTACCACTTCGTTGACCATTGGGATCATCATGCGAGCGATAATCTCTTCATCACTGAATTCGCGTTTCGGCTGGCTGACTTCTGCCAGCAGATCATCAACGGTGGCATCCTCTTCTTTTTTCGGCTTGCCCTTGTTGTCTTCTTTATAACGCCAAAATCCGAGGCCGTTTTTCTGCCCGAAACGGCTGGCATCAAACAGCGCATCAATCGCATCGCGATAATCTTTCTGCATACGCTGTGGGAAGCCCGCGGACATTACCGCCTGTGCGTGATGTGCGGTATCAATACCCACCACGTCCAGCAGATAAGCCGGGCCCATTGGCCAGCCAAACTGTTTTTCCATGACTTTGTCGACTTTGCGGAAATCCGCCCCATCGCGCAGCAGCTGGCTGAAACCGGCAAAATACGGGAACAGCACGCGGTTCACGAAGAAACCGGGGCAATCGTTGACCACAATTGGCGTTTTGCCCATCTGGCTTGCCCACGCGACAACTTTGGCGATGGTTTCATCCGAGCTTTTCTCGCCGCGAATGATCTCAACCAGCGGCATACGGTGCACCGGGTTAAAGAAGTGCATCCCACAGAAGTTTTCCGGGCGCTTGAGCGCGCTGGCCAGCTCATTGATTGGGATGGTAGAGGTATTCGACGCCAGTACCGTATCCGGGCGAACTTTGTCTTCAGTCTCCGCCAGCACCGCTTTTTTCACTTTCGGGTTTTCTACGACCGCTTCAACCACCACATCCACACGCTCAAAACCGCTATAGTCGAGGGTTGGATGAATAGTGGAAATCACGCCCGCCATTTTCAGACCGTCAATTTTGCCGCGCTCAAGCTGTTTGTTCAGTAGCTTGGCCGCTTCGGTCATGCCGAGCGTTAATGATTTGTCGTTGATATCTTTCATCACAACCGGCACGCCTTTCCAGGCTGACTGATACGCGATGCCGCCGCCCATAATACCTGCACCCAGCACTGCCGCTTGCTTTGGCGCATCAATATTTTTGGTGAGTTTTTTGGCTTTGGCTTTCACGAACTGATCGTTCAGGAAGATACCAACCAACGCGCGGGCTTCACTGGTGTGCGCCAGTGGCACAAAGCTCTTATTTTCCAGATTCAGCGCTTCTTCACGGCCAAAACGAGCCGCTGCTTCAATGGTTTTTACCGCGGTAATCGGTGCGGGATAATGCTTACCTGCCGTCTGCGCCACCATGCCTTTGGCGATGGTAAAGCTCATAGCCGCTTCAATTTTGCTGAGTTTCAACGGCTCCAGCTTCGGCTGACGTTTGGCTTTCCAGTCAAGGTCGCCGTTAATCGCCTGACGTAATACCGCAATCGCGCCATCAAGCAGTTTGTCTTGCTTCACCACGCCATCGACCAGACCGATTTTTAGCGCCTGCTCAGCGCCAACGTCTTTACCTGCCGCAATAATTTCCAGCGCGCTGTCCGCACCCAGCATACGTGGCATACGCACGGAGCCGCCAAAGCCCGGCATAATGCCCAGTTTGGTTTCCGGCAGACCGATGCGCAGGTCTGGTGTTGCCAGACGATAATCGGTTGCCAGGACACACTCGCAGCCACCGCCCAGCGCGTAACCGTTTACCGCAGAGAGGGTCGGAACAGGCAGATCTTCGAGGCGGTTAAAGACGCTGTTGGCAAAATGCAGCCACTGGCTTAACTGTTCTTCAGGCACGAGGAACAGTGAAAGGAATTCGGTGATATCGGCACCAACAATAAAGGCTGCTTTGTTAGAACGCAGCAGCAGCCCTTTTAAATTCGGTTGTTTTTCCAGCACATCAAGCGCATGGCCCAGGCTGGCAACGGTGGCCGTGTCGAGTTTATTGACCGAACCAGGGGCATCGAACACCAGTTCGGCGATGCCATCTTCCAGCCAGTCGAGGTACAGGGTGTCGCCTTTGTAAAGCATGTCAGTCTCCTGAATCCGCAAGGTGATCTGGTCATACCAGATGAATCGAAGTGTGTATTTTGTGTTAATAAAATGCAAATGAATGATTAAAGAAATGACGATTTGATCACGCTCGGCAGAAATCACGCACTCACAAAGCGATGTGCTAAGATGCGGAGACTTGAGGTCAAAAAAACAGAAGGATAGAAAATGGAATCACTGGCCGCACTCTATAAAAATCATATCGTTACCTTACAAGAACGGACGCGCGATGCGCTGGAGCGCTTCAAGCTGGATGCGTTACTTATTCACTCAGGTGAGCTGATTAACGTCTTTCTCGACGATCATCCATATCCGTTTAAGGTTAATCCGCAGTTCAAAGCCTGGGTGCCTGTAACGCAGGTTCCTAACTGCTGGTTGCTGGTGGATGGCGTGAACAAGCCGAAACTGTGGTTCTACCTGCCGGTCGATTACTGGCACAACGTTGAGCCGCTGCCGACCTCCTTCTGGACGGAAGAAATTGAGATCATCGCGCTGCCAAAAGCGGATGGTATTGGTAGTCAACTGCCTGCGGCTCGCGGCAATATCGGTTACATTGGTCCGGTTCCGGAACGCGCACTGCAGCTGGATATCGCGGCCAGCAACATCAACCCGAAAGGGGTGATCGACTACCTGCACTATTACCGCGCCTATAAAACAGATTACGAACTGGCCTGTATGCGCGAAGCGCAGAAAATGGCGGTGAATGGACACCGTGCCGCGGAAGAAGCGTTCCGTTCCGGAATGAGCGAGTTTGACATCAACCTCGCTTACCTGACGGCTACCGGTCATCGTGACACCGACGTGCCGTACAGCAATATCGTTGCACTTAACGAGCATGCTTCGGTTCTGCATTACACCAAGCTGGATCATCAGGCTCCGTCTGAAATCCGCAGCTTCCTGCTGGACGCGGGTGCGGAATATAACGGCTATGCGGCAGACCTGACGCGTACCTGGTCGGCGAAAAGCGACAGCGACTATGCGCATCTGGTGAAAGATGTGAATGACGAGCAACTGGCGCTGATTGCCACGATGAAAGCAGGCACCAGCTATGTGGATTACCACATTCAGTTCCATCAGCGCATCGCGAAACTGCTGCGTAAGCATCAAATCATCACCGATATGAGTGAAGAGGCGATGGTAGAAAACGATCTTACCGGGCCGTTTATGCCGCACGGCATTGGTCACCCGCTGGGTCTGCAGGTGCATGATGTTGCTGGCTTTATGCAGGATGATACGGGCACACACCTTGCCGCGCCGTCGAAGTATCCTTATCTGCGTTGCACCCGCGTTTTGCAACCGGGCATGGTTCTGACCATCGAACCGGGCATCTACTTTATTGAATCGCTGTTGGCACCGTGGCGTGAAGGGCAATTCAGCAAACACTTCAATTGGCAAAAAATCGAAGCCCTGAAGCCGTTCGGCGGGATTCGTATTGAAGACAACGTGGTGGTCCACGAGAGCAATATTGAAAACATGACGCGGGATTTGAAACTGGCGTAATGGACAGTTGGTTAATCCCTGCGGCGCCGGTTAGCGTCGTTGAAGAGATCAAAAAAAGCCGCTTCATTACGTTGCTCGCCCATACGGACGGTGTAGAAGCGGCGAAAGCGTTTGTTGAGTCAGTCAGAGCGGAACACCCGGATGCACGTCATCATTGTGTGGCGTGGGTGGCGGGTGCGCCCAATGACTCGCAACAGCTGGGATTTTCAGACGATGGCGAACCGGCGGGTACCGCAGGCAAACCGATGCTCGCTCAACTGATGGGGAGCGGCGTTGGTGAGATTACTGCGGTGGTGGTGCGCTACTACGGCGGTATCCTTCTCGGTACGGGGGGGTTGGTAAAAGCCTACGGTGGTGGTGTGAATCAGGCGCTGCGCCAGTTAACGACACAGCGCAAGACGCCATTAACCGAATATACTTTGCAGTGTGAGTACGGCCAACTGGCAGGCATTGAAACACTGTTGGGGCAGTTTGACGGTAAAATCGTTTTCAGTGATTACCAGGCATTCGTTCTGCTTCGGGTAGCACTTCCTTATGCGAAAGTGGATGAATTTTCAGCAAAGCTGGCGGATTTTAGTCGTGGTTCATTGCAATTGTTATCGATTGCAGAATAATCCCCACCTCATTTTAAAGAACTAAGGAAGCGGCAGAGATGCATTTTCGCGCCATCACCCGAATCGTTGGACTACTGGTCATCTTATTTTCGGGAACGATGATCATCCCCGGACTGGTAGCACTTATCTACCGTGATGGTGCGGGTCGTGCATTTACCCAAACTTTCTTCGTTGCTCTGGCTATCGGCTCCATGCTGTGGTGGCCAAACCGTAAAGAGAAGGGCGAACTGAAATCCCGTGAAGGGTTTCTGATTGTCGTCTTATTCTGGACCGTGCTGGGGAGCGTGGGTGCGTTGCCGTTCATTTTTGCGGAAAGTCCTAACCTCACAATAACCGACGCTTTTTTTGAATCCTTTTCCGGATTAACCACCACAGGTGCGACGACGCTGGTGGGGCTGGATTCACTGCCGCATGCCATTCTCTTTTATCGCCAGATGCTGCAATGGTTCGGCGGGATGGGGATCATCGTGCTGGCGGTGGCTATCCTGCCTATTCTTGGCGTGGGTGGCATGCAGCTCTATCGTGCAGAAATGCCGGGGCCGCTGAAAGATAACAAAATGCGCCCACGTATTGCCGAAACGGCGAAAACCTTGTGGCTCATCTATGTGCTATTGACGGTTGCGTGTGCGCTGGCGCTGTGGTTTGCCGGCATGCCTGCCTTTGACGCCATTGGGCACAGCTTCGCCACCATTGCTATCGGCGGCTTTTCCACACACGATGCCAGTGTGGGGTATTTCGACAGCCCCACGATTAACACGATTATTGCTATCTTCCTGCTGATCTCCGGTTGTAACTACGGCCTGCACTTCTCTTTATTAAGCGGGCGTAGTCTGAAGGTCTACTGGCGCGATCCGGAATTCCGCATGTTTATCGGGGTGCAGCTAACGCTGGTGGCCGTCTGTACGCTGGTGTTGTGGATACATAATACCTATGGGTCGGCGCTCACGACGATCAACCAGGCATTTTTCCAGGTGGTATCGATGGCGACGACCGCCGGATTTACTACGGACAGTATTGCTCGCTGGCCGTTGTTCCTGCCGGTGCTGCTACTGTGTTCTGCGTTTATTGGTGGCTGTGCCGGGTCAACGGGCGGTGGCTTGAAGGTGATTCGTATCTTGTTACTGTTCAAACAGGGTAACCGCGAACTGAAGCGACTGGTTCACCCCAATGCGGTCTATAGCATTAAGTTGGGAAACCGAGCGTTGCCGGAACGAATCCTTGAAGCGGTATGGGGCTTCTTTTCTGCCTATGCGCTGGTCTTTATTATCAGTATGCTGGCAATTATTGCGACCGGTGTGGATGACTTCTCTGCGTTTGCCTCAGTTGTGGCGACGCTGAATAACCTCGGGCCTGGGCTGGGGGTTGTTGCCGACAATTTTGCCAGCATGAACCCGGTGGCGAAATGGATCCTGATTGCCAACATGCTGTTTGGTCGTCTGGAGGTCTTTACTCTGCTGGTGCTCTTTACCCCTACTTTCTGGCGTGAATAATGGAGTAACACGTGAAAACACTGATTCTTTTTTCTTCCCGGGACGGACAAACGCGCGAAATCGCTGAGTATCTGGCTTCTGAACTTAAAGAACTGGGTATCTGGGCAGATGTCATGAATTTGCATCGTACCGAAGAGCCTGAGTGGAAAAATTATGACAGTGTGGTGATTGGCGCATCAATTCGCTATGGCCATTACCATTCTGCATTTCAGGAATTTGTGAAAAAGCATGCCACGCAGCTGAATACGATGCCGAGTGCGTTTTACTCTGTAAACCTGGTTGCCCGTAAACCGGAGAAACGCACACCGCAAACTAATAGCTATGCGCGTAAGTTTCTGATGAGTTCACCGTGGCGACCAGACCACAGTGCAGTCATTGCGGGTGCTTTGTTGTATCCCCGCTATCGCTGGTATGACCGCGTCATGATCCAACTGATTATGAAGATGTCAGGTGGTGAAACGGATACGAAGAAAGAAGTGATCTATACCGACTGGGAACAGGTGGCGGGATTTGCCCGGGAAATTGCCCAATTAACCAACAAAACGTTGTTAAAATAAACGCAAAGAATAAAAAACACGCACTTGGAAAATTATTTTAAATTTCCCCTTGTCAGCCTGAAATAACTCCCTATAATGCGCCTCCACTGACACGGAACAACGGCACACAAGCCGCCGGGTCAGCGGGGTTCCACTGAGAACTCCGGCGAAGAAGGCGAAATTAAATGCTTGACTTCGTGGCGGGATGGCGTAATATGCACACCCCGCGCC